>JBDHTV010000117.1:0-5807 GCA_039808825.1 Bdellovibrionales bacterium
TGGTTCATATCTTCGAGACTCAGATCGATCTTCGCACCGCGCAGCTTGTCGACCACGGCCTGTACCTGCGGCGGTACTTCCTTATCGGTCGCCGTCCCGCTCGGGCTGTCAAGTGCGACCAGGCTCGGCGATGCGGCCGTGCCATTGTTTGGCGCTGCACCAGCGGCTGGAACCGGCGTTGCGACGGCAGCTATAGGTGTCGCGGCCGCACCATTCGGCGCAGGCAAGCCATCCTTGGTCGCAACCGGCACCGGCGCGGCCATGCTTGGCGCGTTGATCGCAGGCAGCGGGGTGTGGTCGCTGGCCGGAACGGCAGGTTGGGCCTGTGCGGTAACGGCGGTTTTTTCGGCGTTCTGCTTGTTGGCGATATCGAGGACGGTCGTTTCGGCCCAAGCGCTCGACACCAGCAACAAACTCGCGGCGCTCGCCAATAGCAATGGCTTAACGGCGGTTCTCATAGATAACTCCCTCGATGCGCCAGGCCTTACCCTGCTGGGAAATAGTATTGATGATGACACCGGGAACACCGGCAAAATATTGGAGTGATTGTCCGGGTAAATCGGTTAAAACCAAGTTAAAGCCGCGCTTAATCCAGGGCGGCGGCGGCGGGTGCCACTCTTCCGGCGGTACATTAGGCGGGCATGGCGGCGGCGGATCATCGGGCAAGCGAGAAAGCATGCCATCCCAGTTCTGACTAAGGAATCGCCGGGTAATCTCGTTGGGGTCGAATAAATCTTCCTTTGGCCGGTTCGGCAACGTCGGCTCATAAGCGACCGTACGTGAAGCACTCGTACCAGACGGGTCAATGCTCGCATCGTCAAGCATCTTGGTATAACCCATATTACGCGCCCAAGAAACACTAACGGCACTTTTATTGCAATTCAAATTATTGACGATCCATCCCAGCGTAGCCTGCGGCAGCTTATCCAACGCCACACGACAAGCCGCTATCACCTGCTCAGGAAGTGGTTCTTGCTCCCAGTAACGCACTGGCGGCGGATAGACAATTTTGCCAGCCCCTGACGCTGCATTTTTTTGTCCTAGCAGGATAGCTTGCTGTCGAATTTGTTCTTGTCGCTCACGCTCTTCTTCTTCTTTCATATTCTGGTAATACCACATGCCAGCCACGACAATGACCGCAGCAGCAACAAGGCCCAGGCCAGCCATGATAAACTGGCGTGGAATCGTGACCGGCTGCAGCGCGCCCTCGCCGCGGTTCTGCACCAGAAACGGCAGCGCAATCGTCTCGGCGCCTGAAATCGCCCAGGCTTCCGGCGCATAAATACGCTGCAAGCCGCCGAGCGTGAATTCCTGCACCAGCCGGTCGCGTGCCGCCGCTTCGTCAAGGAAAATCTGATCGCCATCGGGCGCGATGAGATCGTCGCGTACGACGATGACAACGATGCCTTCATTGACCTTGAAGGCGCCCGCCCATGACCCCGGCTGCTTGTTGGCGAGCGTGACGGCCAAGGCCGCCATGCCGATCTTATGCCCTGCCTGCGACTGTCCAAGCCCGAACTGGGCGATACGCCCGCCCTTGACGCCGGGCCTTACGGAAAAATAATCGGCATATTGGCCCGGCTGCTTGGCCGCTTCCTTCGCGGCCTGCGCCACGCGCCCGCTGGGTGATGGCTGCCAATAGAGGCCGACGGCATATTTGCGTCGGCCCACCGTCGCGACTCCAGCACCCATCAGGGCTGCTCCGGCGGCGGTACGTCAAGTTCCTGCGGCGTGATCGCGATCAGCAGCAGCGACCTTTTTTTATCATTACCAATGCCACCGCCCAGCAGAATATTATAGGGGTCAAGCGTCCCATTGGCATTTTGTTGCGTCTGATCCTGGCTATAGCCTGCCAGAATCAGCGTCGAGCCACTGCGCAACAGCGATTGCTGGACAAAGACGCGGCTCGTCGTTTCCGGCAACTGCACGCTGCTTTGGCCCGACGAAAAACTTGTTAGCCTAATCAAATCAATAAGCTTGAGCGAATATTGCATCAGAATACGCCCATCAGCGAGTAGGCGCGGCGTCAGTTGAATTGAAAAACCCTCTTGTAGTGTTCCAGGAGTTAACGTCGTCGTCGAGGTGCCGCTCGTACCGGTCGTTGTCGTCGCAGAAGAAGCGAGGAAGGCAATGTCACGCCCGACGCGACGCGAAATCGGCACATTATTGAGCGTCGTCATCGGGAATTGCGCGACCCGGACATTATTGCTGACCTTGGAAATCGCAGTCAGCACGCTATCGGCGCTAATGGTTGGGTTGTCAATAATCCCGATCGTCAAGTTGCTGAAATCGGACGCGCCGCTGCTGAAAGCTGGTGCCGCGACTCCGGTAAAGGTGAAGGGCTTGATCGCCTTGAGCGCCAGATTGAGCTTGTTATTGACGTCATCTTCATTTTCGATATCGGCAGTATAGACATCGACATTGATGGCGATTTGCCGGACCAATCTCTGGTTCTGTTCGCCAAGATACCGTGCCACTGTCTTCATGATATCTGGCGTCGTGGTGACCGTAATCGTGCCGACGGTCGGTGAAATGACGGCCGAACCCGTGCCGTTCAGCAGCGCATTGACTGTATTGCCTAACTCAGCCCAGACATCGAGGTCAGCTTCAAGCTTCATCTCTTGCTTCAGGTCGCCCCCGCCGGAACTAGACGAACCACCAGAGGATCCACCACTACTGCCACCGCCGCTGCCGCCGCTATCTCCACTTAAATCATCTTTAAACTTGCCCTTGGTAGGCATGTACTCAATGATAAAGACTCGCGTTTCATATTTGCTGAACGCGATCGTTGTGCCATCGTAAGTCCAGTTGATACCATAATGCGCCGCAACCTGGTCAAGCAGGCCGGAAAGCGTCCCCTCATAGGCCAGATTCATCGCTCCAGCATCGTCGCTCGCGGGTGCGCTCGGCATCGCCACCGTGCCGCGCACCGGTACGGCTGGCGTCGCGGTCGCACTTTTCCCCGTCGGCGCGCCCGGACCGAGCCGCACGGGAATTCCGATCTGCCCGGTCAAGACATTGGAAATATCCTCAAGCGTCAAGGACGAGGCGGAAACAAAACTGATGCCACGCGCGGTCTCAAGCCGATTCGGCAACGGCACGCCATGATGCAACCGCATCGCCTGACTGCCGGTCCAGATCCGGTCCGTTACGACGAGCGGATTGCTGCGATAAGGCGGGGTAGGCTCTTTGGCGCGTTCGAGATCCTGCTCAATCCGCAGAGCCTTTTGCTCAACCTCTTCCCGGAATTGGCCGCTGCTGCAGGCCGCGAGCAGCCCCAACACGCTTGCACACCCCAACTGCCGCCAGCGCTTGCCGACTCCACTCCGGACTGCCAATTCCTACCCCCACTTTTTATGTTATTCGCCGTTGGTATTGCCACGGGTCTGCACGACCAGAGTCCGCTGCCCGGCCGCCGCATTGTCATGCAGACGACCAAAGGGCTGCGGCTTGGCATCAACGAAACCCGACAGCAAATCCCGCACCGCATCTTCGAACGAACCGGTCAGGCTCACCCCTGCCTGAATCGGATAATCATATTCGGTCGACCAGACAAGTTCGACCTTGGCGCGATCGCACCAGCGCTTGACTACATCGCGCAAATGCTCGCCCGGCGAAGCCTTCCACACATCGGAAGCGCCAGGCAGCAGCGGCGGCTCCAATGTCGCCTGCGGCATGACCACCTTGCCTGTAACCGGCACGGCATCGACCGATACCGGGGCGGCGGCAACCGGCTCCACCGGCGGCATCACCGGCTCCACCGCGGCAAGCGCAACCGGCGCTTCTTGCGGCTTGACCGTCTCGGCGGTTACGGTTTCGACCGGCGCCACAGCGGCTACCGACGCCACCGGCTCAACGATTGTCACCGGCGGCACCGCAACCGGTTCGACGGCAGCCACTTGCGGCACAGCCTCGGGTGCCACGGCATGGATCACGCTCACCAGGTTATTCTCTTCATGGGCAGCGAGGCCAGCAGGTTGCAGCGTATCGGCGAGAACCCGACGCCAGCCCTTGCCGCCCTTCCAGCTGACACGCACCCCAGGATCGATACCTTGCTCAAAAGCAAACACGTGATCCTTCGGCAGGAGTTGCTTGAGCACGACAACGAGCGGCAAATTCTTGCCAAACCCATCTATTTTCGCGCCAGGCTCGAGCGACGCCAGCATTGTGCTGGTATCGGCCTTGACAGGCACCGGCGCAACCGGCGCCACAACCGCCATTTCTTGCTTGGGCTGATCCGCTACCACAACGGGCTCAACCGGCGTCACGACCGGCTCAGCAACCGGGGCAACTGAAACAACCGGCGTCGCCGCCGGCATGGCCCCCGGCATGACGACATCCATCACCGGCTGGTTTGCTTGACTCATCGCCGCATCATGCTCGACCACCGTCGGCGTCACCACGACCGGCGCGCCATTAGGCGCGGCCTCTGCATGCGGCGGCTCAACGACCGGAGGGGTAACAACCGGAGCAGGCTGCGGCGCGGGCTCAATGACCGGAGCGGGCTGGGGCTTTACTTCGACAGGTGGAACGGCGACAGGCGCGGGCTCAATGACCGGAGCGGGCTGGGGCTGTACTGCGACAGGTGAAACAGCGACAGGCGCGGGCTCAACCGGCTCAAGCGCCGGCAACTGCACCGCAGCCGGGCCGTCTTTTTTGGGCGTGACCGGCATTTTGTCGACCGGCGTTGGCGCGGCAAGCGGCGTTTCTTGCAAGGGCGTAATCCACTGAAACCCGGCGTGCGCCTCAAGAGGCATCACGAGCGACAAAACCATCGCGCTCGGGACAAGCAGGCGTGAAAATTGTTTGGTATGATATGAGGACATGGCGAACAAGGGCTCCGCTACTGGTTGGTGGTGATTCTAGGGAAAAAGCTTGATTTTAACACCAAGAAACTACGCGCTACGGCATAGCCGCTTTATCCCGTTGTAATAATACAACGCCGAAAAAAGCAAAAAATACAAGCGCGAAAATATTACGAAACCGAACGGATCAAGCCGAAAAGTGATTGTTAGAATAATTAGAATAAGGAGCCTGAAAACAATTTTGGCATTTGCGCATCCAACGGACAAATCCTCTTAATTAACCATAATCAACCCAACGCCGCCGCAACCGCCGATTCACAGATGGCCGTTCCTGACCAAGAATCCAGGCACGAATGGCACGCAGAGCCGATTCGAACGTCAGACCAACACGCTCCAGAATATAAAAAAAGATGATCGCGGTGACGGCCATGCCTAATGTCCAGTAGGCAATATGGAACATGAAGGCCAGCAACAGGAAAAAGATGCGGGCATCGAACACGAAAAAGCGCGCGATTTTCTGACTGTTACGCCAATGGTCATCCATGCCAGGAACCCTAACCCGTGGAGATTACGAAGCTATTAATAGCATGCCGGCCTTGAAAATGCACCGCCAAGACGACAGAAAGATCAGAGGCTGGATGGCTCGAATGATTTGTCGTCGTTCGACTCCTCGCCCGAGAAGCCTTTGGTGAGCAGCAGATACCAACGCCGGTCAATAAGCCCCGCCTTATAGGCCGCAGTCGCCGATTGCTCCATCGTCTTGCCATAACGTACCAGGAGGCGTTGCGCTTCACTCGTCCAACGCTCAACCGGCAACTCAAGCATGATCTCGCGCACATTTTCGTCGAAGACCATGAATTCGCGCAGCCCAAGCCGGCCGCCACCGACCTTGGGCACGAGCGCTTGCGTCACGACCATGCGCAGCGTTTCCATGAGCGCAAAGGCGCGCTCCGTGCGTTCGGAAGGCTCGAAGACGCTGACCATACGGCGAATGGTTGCGGC
>JBDHTV010000118.1:0-5699 GCA_039808825.1 Bdellovibrionales bacterium
TTGAAGGCGACGATACCGGGCGACATCTGCACCTGCGCGTCAATCGCGAGCACATCCGTACCGGAAAAGGCGACCGTGGCGATACGCGCGACCATTGGAGCCAGAACCTTTCTTCTTAATCCGGGCGCTGGACGAACAAGCGAAGCATGACTTTAACATTATGAAATATAAAGGTAGTTTTCATGAATTAATTGCCAATCTTTGCGGTATAATCGGGCAAGCCTGAAGGGATGATTGATGGACGCACAAGAGCATATTGAACGTATTACATTGACACCCAAAGACTACTACACCCTTGGGTTGGGGACAAGCTGCTGGGCGGTCGTGAATACCCATCGCCGTGATGAAGTCGTGTTGCTTGAACGGCCTAAGGAAATGCAGCAACAGGCGACGGTGGCCCAAGACCCGTTTGCGGGAAGCACGGCTCGCATGCATCAGCGCGCGAGTGGTTTTGCGCGGGCTTATGACCGCTATCTGATCCCTGGCTTGAAGCGTGAAGATGGCGGCATGTACCAGCATAGCCGTCTGCTTTCCGGGCTAAGCCCTAAGCAATTCGGCGCGCCAAAGCTGTTTCACCTTGGTGGCGGCGCGCTTTTTCCGGTTCATTCGGTGCGCGTCGTGGAGCGTATTCATGGTACGCCGCTGGATTATCGCGCCTTTGCGCAGGCGAATACGCCGCTTGCCAGCCCCGACCGGGTTGATGCGCTGGCGCGTGATATCGCCCATTGGCTCTACACGGTCCATCACAAGATTAGCCCTGAGGCTTTGGCGGGGAATAACATCAATAAACAGTTTGCCGATGCCGGCGTCGCGGCGACTGGACGTTTTGAGCAATCCGAAAAATACGGGCTTTTCGTCACGCGTAATTTGCGCGAGCTCGAGACCATGCAGCACAATATGGAAACCGGTAAGATGAGCCCGGATATCAAAGCGCGCATGCAGCGGAATCTGCACGTACTTGGCACATCCATGCCGCAGTTGGTGGAAACGGCGCGCGTTATTACAACCCATCTTGGCGCCGCGTTGGCGCGTGACCGGTATGGGTTGAGTCACTCCGATGTTCATCCGGGCAATATCATTACCGACAGCACCCATACCAACGTAAATGGCGTTTGTGATTGGGCAAACGGCACGGTTGGCCCGCAATCAATCGACTTTGCAGGGCTTGGCATCGCAAAAGGGCTATTGCCCAAGGTCATGGAACACTATGCGCGTCAGGAAAAGGCCGCGGGCGCCCAGCCTGTCGTTGATCGTGAGGCCGTGTTCGGTATGGCTGCAATGCGCCAGATGTTCCTGACCTTCAAGCATATCAAATATGGCGACAATAACCCGGCGGCATATGGCTTGTGGCATCAAGTCCACGAAGCCGTGAATGAATTACGCAAAATTGACCCCAAAGCCTACAGAATAACGGGTCGTAACCTGGCGCGTAGCTCAAAACTCCAGCAAGCCCGCAGTCAGCAGGAAGGACTCCAACTGGCGAGCCATCCTGTCTTGGTGCACCCAGGCGTCAGACCGCATATGTAGTAGAAGGCCCTAACTGTCGTAGGCGATCAGGCTGGTGACCGGTACGCCGAGCTTGGCGCGACCCTGCAGGAAACCGAGTTCGATGATGAAGGCGGCGCGCACGACCTGGGCGCCGACCTGCTGGCAGAGTTTGACGGCCGCCTGCGCTGTGCCGCCGGTGGCGAGCAGATCGTCAAGCACGACGACGCGCTGGCCGGGCTTGAGCGCGTCCTGCTGGATCTCGATGGTGTTGCTGCCATATTCGAGCGTGTAGCTATAGGGGATGGTCGCGCCGGGCAGCTTGCCTTTTTTGCGTACCATGATGAAGCCGGTGCCCAGCGCGAGCGCAAGCGGCGCCGCGAGCAGGAACCCGCGTGCATCGATCCCGACCAGTAGGTCCGGCTTGTCCGGCATAATCTCCTCGGCTAGCCGGTCAATGGCGGTGCGCCAGGCCACCGGGTGCGCGAGCAGGGTCGAAATATCGTAAAACAGGATGCCGGGCTTGGGGAAATCCGGTATTCCGCGAATATGGTGTTTGAGATCAAGCGACATGGCGATATCCTGCTGGCGAGACTATCTTTTTTGCACGCGCGGTATGCGCTTGTCTAGAGCGGGGCATACTGCCGCATGGCCGTGAAATTAACGAAACCGCAAGGCTTTTTCTTGATAGTGATGTGTTAATGCCGGAACTGTCTTCCGGTTTTCTTGCTTGTTCTGTTGACTGAAAAGGGTTCACAGCATGACGACGCAACTGACCCAGGCCGATGTCGCGCGCCTTCTTTCCAACCCGGCGCCCGAAGCGCGGGCCGAGGTGGCGGTCAAGCTTGGGCTCGATATCGACAGTCCGCGCATGACGGACAAGGAAATTGCGCTCGCGCAGGATATTATCCGCGTGCTGGCCAAGGATGTCGCCGTATCGGTGCGCCAGTCCTTGTCGCAAAGCCTGCGCAAGGCGCAGCGGCTGCCCAAAGATGTTGCGATGCAGCTCGCCAAGGATGTCGAGCAGGTCGCGCTGCCGGTGCTGGAGGACTGCCTTGTCATCACCGACGAGGATTTGCTGCAGCTGGTGCAGGAAGAGACCGCGTCCGAAGCCAAATGGACGGCGATCGCCAAGCGGCCTGAAGTCTCGCCCGCGCTGGCCGATGTGCTGGTCGATAAGGGCAGTGAAGATGTCGTCGCCACGCTGGTCGGCAACCGCGGAGCGCAAATCTCCGATAGCGGCTTGAACAAAATTGTCGACCGATTCCCGGAAAGCGAAAAGATTCAGGAGCCGCTGGTCAAGCGCGACAAGCTGCCGGTGACGGTCGCGGAAAAGCTCGTCGTCCGGGTGTCGGAAAAGCTCAAGGACTATCTGGTCACGCATCACGAGCTGTCGCCGACCATGGCGGCCGATATGGTGCTGCAAAGCCGCGAACGCGCCACTATCAATCTGGTCACGAACGCTGCCGAAACCGATGTCGAGAAGCTGGTGCAGCAGCTCTACCGCAACAAGCGGTTGACGCCGTCGCTCGTGCTGCGCGCGCTCTGCATGGGCGATGTGGCTTTCTTCGAAGCGGCGATGGCGGTGATGGCGAATGTGCCGCTCGTCAATGCCCGCATCCTCATTCATGACGCCGGGCGCCTGGGCATGAAATCGCTTTATGACAAGTCCGGTTTGCCGCCGCGGCTGCTGCCTGCCGTGCGTGTCGCGATCGATGTCGTGCGTGAGACCGAGCTTGACGGCGAGGCGCGCGATATTGAGCGTTATCGCTGCCGCGTTATCGAGCGCATCCTGACCCAGTTCGAGGATATGCAGAGCGAAGATATCGATTATCTGATCGATAAGCTCGGCGATATGATGGACGACAGCGCCGTAGCATAACGCAATATTCTTACGCGTTGCGGACGCTCTTGCCGAAGAACGGTAAAATCGCTAAAAATCCCTGACCATACGTGCCGGGCCCGTTGCGCCGCGGCACAGAAAAGGGATCGCATGAAATATACCAAACCCGCAATGCTCGCTTTGCTGCTTTGCCTGGGGGGCCAGTCGGCCTATGCCGGCCCGAACGCCGAAGATATCGTCACGGGCGAGCATCCGGAATTTTATACCTGCAACCAGGACGAAGATTGCAGCGTGACCAAAGGACTCTGTGGCGAATGGCGGGTCGTTAATACGGCAAACGAGAAGGTGCTGACCGACTCCGTCAATTATCTGAGCATGGCGACGAACTGCAAGGAATATGCCGCGCCAAAGCCGAAACCGCACGCCGGCTGTTCGCCCGACCACACTTGTCAATTTGCGCATTGAGCGACGGCGTCTTCGCCCATAAGGATTATCATGGATTTGTCGAATATTGCCATGGCCGCGGTCATCGGCGTCATTGAGGGCTTGACCGAATTTCTGCCTGTTTCCTCGACCGGTCATATGTTGCTGGCCGATCATTTTCTCGGCTTCAAAAGCCAGGGCAATGTTTTCGAAATCGTTATCCAGTTCGGCGCCATTCTTGCCGTGGTCGTTCTTTACTTCGCGCGCCTCTGGCGGGTGGTGCGCGCATTGCCAGCGAGCGCACAGGCACGGCATTTCGCGTTCAGCGTGCTGGCAGCCTTTCTGCCCGCCGCGATCATCGGCGCGGCCTTGCATGGTTTCATCAAGCAGGTGTTGTTTGCCAGTCCGGCGCTGATCGCCTGGTCGCTGCTGCTAGGCGGGGTCGCCATTCTGGTGATCGAGAAGCTGCCGAAGCGTGTCACCGTCGTGGATGCCGAAGCCATGCCCTATAAGACCGCCATCGGTATCGGCCTGTGCCAGTGTATCGCCATGATCCCGGGCGTCTCGCGCTCCGGCGCGACGATTCTGGGCGCCATGCTGCTCGGCGTCGAGCGCAAGGCGGCGGCCGAATTCTCCTTCTTTCTCTCGATTCCGACGATGTTTGGCGCGACGGTCTATGATCTCTATAAAAACCGGGCCGATCTGGGCGGCGGCGATATGCTGTTGATCGCGATCGGCTTCGTGGTTGCCTTCTTGTCGGCCCTGCTCGTCGTGCGCGGCTTTATCGCTTTCATTACCCGCCATGGCTTTATTCCCTTCGCCTGGTACCGTATCGCCCTCGGTCTTGCCGTGCTTGTGGCCCTGGCGCTGGGAAATTAAGGCATTTGTTAAAAGTTATGAACCAATTCTTAACGCTTTGCGATTCACAGTATCGGTTCTGAAAGCAGGACCCGGCCCGGCAAACCCGGCTTGGTCCTGCCTTCGGTGCTGCCGGCGCGAATCAACCGCGCGTTATAGGATCATTGGCCGGCAGGACAATGCGATAGGGTGTAT
This sequence comes from Bdellovibrionales bacterium, assembly GCA_039808825.1. Lineage (GTDB taxonomy): Bacteria > Pseudomonadota > Alphaproteobacteria > UBA9219 > RFNS01 > JAGOHT01. Next base: position 4,805 of record JBDHTV010000118.1, read on the forward strand.
GGATGGCAGCAAAGCCGCCGCCGCAAATGCCGGAAAAGAATGCGCCCTGTTGCCTGCTACGGCCGCAGCCGCAACGGCGTTGCCGGGCGCAGCTTTTGCGCCAGCGTGACAGCGAGTCCGGTTTTGCCATCGGCGCGATTCTTTTCCTGCTGACCATGATCGGCGTTGGCGGCGCCGTGCTCTATAGCGGCTATTCGCAAATTTTGCGCACCAATATCGCCATCACGCGCGATAACGCCGCCAAGAACGATCTGCTCGCCGCGGCGCGCACGCTTTCCGCCACCTCCGCGCTGATGAATGGCGGGCTCAATCTGCAGCCGCCGGCCGAGCTGCCCTTTGCCAGCGCCGATGCGGGCAAGCTGCCCGGCAATTATGCGGCCTCGGGCACCACGGGGTCGCCGACGACGGTTGGGGTCATGCAGGCGGCGGCGGGCACCAAGCAGCTCGACCCGTGGAACCACTATTATATCTATTGCCGTTGGGAGGGCGCGACCAGTCCCGGCACCGATCCCGGGATTATGCTGATTACGGCCGGGCCGGATGGCGTGCTGGACACCAAGTGCGGCGACGTCACGGCGAAGAATGACGACCGGATCGAGCTGCTCAGCGTCGCGCAAACCGTCGACCGCGCCAATGTCTGGCAATACCAGACGACGACGGGCGGGGCGGAGGTGGCGTTCGGTATTACCAGCAATGCCGTGCGCGTGACCAATTCGGGCGATATCAGCGCCAATTCGCTCACGCTCGCGGGTGCGCTCAATGCCGGGTCCATGACCTTGTCTGCGCCTCTACCCGTCAGCCAGGGCGGCACCGGCGCGACCAATGCCGGAACAGCGCGGGCCAATCTCGGCGCGGGCAGCACCGGCGACAACCTCTTCATCGCCGCGACCGCGCC
>JBDHTV010000119.1:0-5695 GCA_039808825.1 Bdellovibrionales bacterium
CCCGAGGATGATGCGGAGGTCACGCTTTATGCGCCTGACCGTTCTTTGCGCGACAAGCTCGGCAATGCCGACCTTGACCATATCTTCACGCCGCAGGCCATTGCCGCCGCGCAGGATCAGATCGCCAAAGCGACCGACGCGATGCTGACCGAAACGGAAACCGCCTTGCGCCGGTTGCGGCAGGATTTTGCCGGTTTGCAGCAAAAGCCGGCTGCTGCCGGTGAACTGCTCGCGGCGATGGTAGCCGACGCTTTCGCGATCAAAAGCAAGGCCGGATTTGCCGGTTATGATCTGGTCGTCGAACTCGCCAAATCGCTGCAGCAGCTATGCGAGCAAAGCCACGCAGCCCACTTGACCGAGCGCGACCTGCGCCTGATGCACTGGCATATCGGCAGCATCGTCCGGCTCTACGACGCGAAGATCACAGGCGATGGCGGCAAGCTGGGCCAGGCGATCCGGGCCGAACTGGCCGCGCTGTTCCCACCCGTGGCGCAAAGCGAAACTTGATATAATGTTACATTGCGTGTAGCAACAAGGCATGAACAAACCCTTGCCTTCGCTATTGTCGTGGAGCGCGCCGCAACGTCTGGTGCCCGTTGGGGCGCTGGTTGCCGCGCTGCTGTTCGCCGCCTTCCTGGCGGTGCGTTGACATGCTTGAGCTGTGCGATGTTTCAGCCGGTTATGACCGTCATCCTGCCGTGCATCATATCACGGCGCGTTTCGCGCCGGGCAGTCTGACCGCGATTGTCGGGCCGAATGGCGGCGGCAAGAGCACGCTGCTCAAGGCGATTATGGGGCTGCAGCCGCTGATGTCCGGCCATATGCTCTGGCAGGGCTGCACGGCGCATGACGCCGCCTACATGCCGCAGCAGCATATGATCGACCGCGATTTTCCGCTGCGCGTGCTCGATATCGTCAATTTCGGCCATTGGCGCCGCGCGGGCAGCTTCCGCGCCTTGACGCCCGCGATGCTTGAGCAGTCGCGGGCCGCCTTGCGGCGCGTGGGCATGAGCGCCTTCGCCGAGCGGCCCATCGCCAGCCTTTCGGTCGGGCAATTTCAGCGCGTGCTTTTTGCGCGCATCATCGTGCAGGATGCGCGGTTGATTTTGCTCGACGAGCCCTTTGCACCCATCGACAATCGCACGGTGCGCGATCTGCTGCCCTTGCTGCAGCAATGGCGGGATGAGGGGCGTACCATCCTGCTTGTGCTGCATGATTTGGGGCTCGCGGAAGCCTATTGTCCGGAAGCGCTGCTGCTGGCGCGCGAGCTGATCGCCTTTGGTCCGTCGCGCACCGTCCTGCAACAGGAGAATTTGCAGCGCGCTCAACTGCTGGCCGAAAGCTGGCAGGACATCGCGCCGCAATGCGACCGTGACCTGCCGCCACACCGGCACGATGACGATCATGACTCCCACGATCATCGCCACCATGACCACCACCACGGCCATGCTGGTCATCATCACGATCATGACGGGGAGCGGGCATGAGCCTTTATGAAACCTGCATCGCGCCGTTCGCGGAATATGCCTTCATGCGCCGCGCGCTGGTCGCCGTCTGCACGATCGCTTGCGGCAGCGCGCCGCTCGGCGTCCTGCTGGTGTTGCGCCGTATGAGCCTGATGGCGGATGCGATGTCGCATGCCATCATGCCCGGCATCGCGCTGGTCTTTGTTTTTGCCGGATTTTCTCTGCCTTTGATGAGTCTGGGCGGCTTCGTCGCCGGGCTTGTCGTCGCCGTGCTGGCCGGGCTCGTCACGCGCGCGACCGACCTGCGCGAGGATGCGAGCTTCGCGACTTTCTATCTGATCGCGCTGGCCTTCGGGGTGCTGTTGGTCTCGCTGCACGGTACGACCGTCGATCTGTTGCATCTCCTGTTCGGCTCGTTGCTGGCCGTCGATAATGCGAGTCTGATGCTGATGGCGAGCATCGCCGCCGGTACCTTGCTGACGCTCGCGGCCTTCTACCGACCCTTGCTGATGGCCGCAAGCGATCCGGTCTTTTTCGCCAGCCTGGGCGGCAAGGTCATGCGCTACCAACTGCTCTATCTGTTGTTGACGACGCTCAACCTCGTCGCGGGGTTCCAGGCGCTCGGCACGCTGATGACGGTCGGGATGATGATTATTCCTGCCGTCGCGAGCCGCTTCTGGGTTCAGCATCTCGATGCGATGCTGCCGCTCACGATGGCAATCGGGCTGGTTTCCGGTATCACAGGCCTGCTGCTATCCTACCATAAGGCGGTCGCCTCAGGCCCGGCGATCATTCTGGTCGCCGGTATTATTTATCTGATGTCGCTGACTTTTGGCCGCTATGGCAGCTTACGGGCACGTTACTGGCCGCGCCGCCATCTGACCCATTGATTTGGGCGCGGCAAAGCCGGCTTGCTGCAGGGCGGCGACGCGCTTTTTGTCGCTGCGCAGATCGGCCGGCAGGGCCTGCAGCGGGATATGCGCGAGTTCCTGCGCCGCCTTGGTCAGTACCGGCGTAGCGTCGCTCGGTACCAGCAGGGCGTCGCGCAACAGGGCGCAAAGCGTCATATAGGTCGTGGATGTAAGTTGTAGGCTCATTTTTCTCTCCGCCTCGGGCGGTACTGTTTGCTCTCTTCACCAGCTAATCATGGATTCATGAAAGCAAATAACCTATTCGCGCAAATATTGTGCGACGCACCATAATGCCAGTTTTGTGGCAACATAGTGCAAAATATAGGTATTTTTACTGGTTAAGGCCAGTGCGCGAAATGCGGGTTTCGCGATGCACGGACAGGCTGAGCAGGATGCCGAAGCCGAGCAAAAGCGTTAACAGCGCCGTGCCGCCATAGGAGACGAGGGGCAGGGGAATGCCGACCACCGGAATAAGCCCCGTCACCATGCACATATTTACGCACATATAGAGGAAGAAGTTCATCGTCAGCCCATAGGCCGCGAGCCGCGCGAACTGGCTCTGGCAGTTGATGGCGATGAGAAAGCCATAGGCGAGGATCAGCGCGTAAAGCGCCAGTAGCGTGAGCGTGCCGACGAGTCCGAACTCCTCCGCCAGCACCACGAAGATGAAGTCCGTGTGTTTTTCGGGCAGAAACTGCAGCTGGCTTTGCGTGCCCTGGCCGAAACCGCGCCCGAACAGGCCGCCCGCGCCCAGTGCGATCTTGGACTGCATGATGTTATAGCCTGCGCCAAGCTTGTCGGCCTCAGGCTCCAGAAAGGTCAGCACCCGCTTTTTCTGGTAATCATGCATGTAATAGTTCCAGACGATCGGAATGCTGGCCCCGGCTGCCGCGAACAGCGCCGCGAATTTCCATTTGCGCACGCCGGTGATGAAGAAGATGGTGCCGGTAATGCCCGCCAGCAGCATCGCGGTGCCGAGATTGGGCTGCATCAGCACGAGGCCGATCGGCATCAGCGCCATCAGCGCCGGGATGATCAGCGAGCGGATGCGCCCGATATCCTCGACCGGCAGCCCATGAAAATAGCGGGCCAGTGCCAACGTCAGGGTGATTTTCATCATTTCCGACGGCTGCAGCACAAAGAAGCCGATATTGATCCAGCGCTTGGCGCCCATGCCGATATGGCCCTTGACCTCGACCACGACGAGCAGGGCCAGCATGACGAAATAGAGCGGGTAGGCAAGCCGCAACCACCAGCGCGCATCGACGAAGGCGAGCGCCATCATCGCGACAAGTCCGACGCAAAGCCGCATCAGCTGCGGCTGCGCATAAGGCTGCCAGCTTTTGCCGCCTGCCGAATAGAGCATGGCGATGCCGATGCCGCTGACCAGCATGACGAGCAGCACGAGCCCCCAGTCAATGGCGCGCAGCTTGTCGCCAAATGTGAGCTTGTCGCTATGACTGAAACTACGTGACATACAGTGCTATCCGGCCGGAAAGTTTTTGCTTATGGCATAAAGCCTGCGCATGCAATAGAACCTGTCCGACAGAGGCGGCAAGGCGATGACGACGATTCTGGAAGATTATGGCGCGCGAATCGCGGCCGGACAATTGCGCAAGGACGACGCGCAGCTGGCTGCGCTGACCGCCCTGCATGGTCTGGTCGGCCAATTGCGCCAGCCGGAGCAGCGGCAGGGCTTGTTCGCCCGCCTGCGCCGTACCGCGACCACGCCGGTTCGCGGGCTATACCTTTACGGCCCGGTCGGACGCGGCAAGTCCATGCTGATGGATCTGTTCTTCGCCCATGTCGCACTCGCCGCCAAGCGCCGCGTGCATTTTCATGTTTTTATGCAGGAGGTGCATGCCGCACTGCATGTCTGGCGTCAGCGCGCCGACCACGGCGAAGATCCGTTGCCGCAGATCGCCCACGCGATTGCCGAGCAATATCATCTGCTCTGTTTTGATGAATTTCAGGTCGTCGATATCGCTGACGCGATGATCCTCGCGCGGCTATTCGAAGCACTGTTTGCCGAAGGCGTCATCCTGGTTGCCACCTCGAACACGGCGCCGGACGATCTTTATAAAAACGGTCTGCAGCGCGCCAATTTCCTGCCCTTCATCGCCGTGCTCAAGGCGCATGTCAATGTCATGGAAGTCGCGGGCACCACCGATCACCGCATGGCGGTGCTGCGCGGTCACCCGGTCTATTTCACACCGCTCAATGCGGCGAGTTCCGCCGAACTCGCCGCGCTCTTTGCCGCCCTGACGGGCAATGCGGTGCCTGAACCGGTTACCTTGCAGGTACAGGGGCGGGCGCTAACCTTCAATCGTGCGGCCCATAACGTATTGTGGACCAGTTTCGCCGAGCTGTGCCAGCGTCCGCTTGGCCCCGCCGATTATCTGGCGGTCGCGGCGCGCTTCCGCGCCGTGGTGCTGGAGAGCATGCCGCAATTCCGGGTCGATCAACGCAACGAAACCATGCGCTTCATCACCTTCGTTGATGCGCTTTATGAAGCGAAGGGCAAACTGCTGATGGCCGCGCAAGTGCCGCCGGATGAGTTGTATCCCGCTGGCTTACACGCCGTGATGTTCCACCGCACCGCGAGCCGCCTGAACGAGATGCAGGGCGCGGCCTATCTCGCATTGCCGCACCAGGAAAATGTGAAAAAACCGTAAAGGGCATTTTAGCCGTTTTTGCCGCCGCCCTTGCCAGCGCCGCCCCGGCGCGCTATGAATTTTCAACAATCATTTTTTGTCTCTGCGCGGAGTTTCCCTGATGGCTATGCCGGTTTTTGAACGCGATCCCGTTGACCAATTTGTCAATCAGCTGGTCCCGATGGTCATCGAGCAGACCGCGCGCGGCGAACGCTCGTTCGATATTTTCTCGCGCCTGCTCAAGGAACGTATCATCTTCTTGCAGGGTGAGGTGGAGGACCATATGTCCGGCCTCATCTGCGCCCAGTTGCTTTTCCTGGAATCGGAAAACCCGAATAAGGAAATCTCGCTCTACATCAATTCGCCGGGTGGCGTGGTGACGAGCGGCATGGCGATGTATGACACCATGCAATATATCAAGGCGCCGGTTTCGACCGTCTGCATCGGCCAGGCTTGTTCGATGGGCTCGCTGCTGCTTTGCGCCGGCGCCAAAGGCAAGCGCTTCTCGTTGCCCAACAGCCGCATCATGATCCACCAGCCTTCGGGCGGCGCGCGCGGCCAGGCGACCGATATCGAGATTCAGGCCCGTGAAATCCTGAAGCTGCGCGAGCGCTTGAACCAGATTTACGTCAAGCATACCGGCCAGACCTTCGATAAGGTTTCG
>JBDHTV010000120.1:0-5539 GCA_039808825.1 Bdellovibrionales bacterium
CAGCTGGTTGACGAACCTTTGCTGCAGGTCGGCAAGGCCGGACTCGCGCTGCATTACGGCGCGCTCGGCGGCGCGGTGCTGTTCATGAGCCTGCTGGCCGGGCAGGGCGGCTTCAACGATCTCGAATGGGGTTTGTTCGCACTCCTCAGCCTCGGCGGCATCGCGCTCGCCTTCTTCGAACAGCGGCTCTATGGTTTTGTGCCCTGGCTCACGCTCGCGGCCAACGCTCTGCTGCTGCTGGTCTGGCGGGTCGAGAGCGCGGCGCATTATGCTGCTGTGCTCACATTGTTCGCGGCGCTGCATGGCGTGAGCGGCTATCTGTTGCAGGCGCGCGCCGCGCAGCCTTTGCTCTGGTCGGGTCTCGTGACCGCGAGTGGCTTCGGTTATTTCCTGATCGCCTATGGCAAGCTGCGTTATACGCCGGAGCTGCAGGCCATCCCCTTGTTCTGGGGCTTGCTGGCGCTCGCGCTGGCCGCTGGCGCGGTCGAGCTGCTGCGCCGCCTCACGCGCCAAATTCCGCCGGGCCACGCGCAGCGTGAATCGGTTCTGAGCCTCTACGCCGCAACCGCGACGGCTTTTGTTGCGCTGGCGCTGACGATTATCCTCGAGCGTGAATTTCTCTCCGTCGCGCTCGCGCTGGAGATGCTGGCGCTGTGCTGGCTCGGGGGCAAATTCACGCTTCCGGCGCTACGGCGGCTCGCGGCAGTCCTGGCCATTGCCTTCGGCGTGCTGCTGGTGCCGCAGATTCTTCTCCTCATTCAGCTCACCGCCTTTAGCCTCGTTGAAGCCAAACTGATGCTGCAGGAGACTGTGCCGCTGGTCGAATGGCCCTTGTTCCAGCTCGGTCTGCCCGCGCTCTGCTTCATCGGCGGCAGCTTGCTGCTGCGCCAGCGGCAGGATGACCGCATCACGCAAGGATTCGAACTCGCCGCCGTCGCGCTGATCGGCGTGATGGGCTATTATTTGTCGCGCCACGCCTTCCACCCGCATGACAATATTCTGTTCGTCACAGCGGGCTTTGGCGAGCGCGGTGCAATCACGACCGTGCTCTTTCTCTATGGCCTTGCCTGCACGGCGCTGGGGCAGCGTTTCGCCCGTGGCCACGTGCGCACCGGCGGTCTGGTGCTGGTCGGCATCGGGCTGTTCCGTATCGTCTGGTTTGATGGCTTGCGCTATAATCCGCTGTGGGCCGAGCAGGATGTGGGCGCCTGGCCGCTGCTGAACCGCCTGTGGTTGCCTTATCTGCTGCCCGTCGGCTGGCTTGCCGCGCTGCTGCGTCTGAACCCACCGCAGCTCACGGCACCGTCGCGGCGGCTCGTGGTCAAGGCGGTGATGCTGGGGCTGCTGTTCTTCGGCGTGACGTTGCAGGTGCGCCAGCTCTATCACGGCGCCTTCCTGCAGCAGGGCGAAACCGGCAATGCCGAGATTTACACCTATTCGGTCGTCTGGCTTTTGCTCGGAATTGTCTTGCTCGCGGTCGGCACGCTGCAGCAGGCGCGGCTGCTGCGTGTGGCTTCCCTGTTGTTGATGCTGCTCACGGTCGGCAAGGTCTTTCTGTTTGATGCGGCGGCGCTGCAAGGCCTCTATCGCGTCTTTTCTTTCTTTGGCCTCGGCCTGAGTTTGCTGGCGTTGAGCTGGTTCTATGCCCGCTTTGTCTTTGTCAAAACGGAAACGGCCGCACCGGCTGGCGAGGACATATGAGCGAGAACATCTTTTACAATCGTCTTGGCGCTGTGGTGGTGCCGGAGCCTGGCGCCGTGGTGCGGCCGCGCCGCGCGATCTATGCGTTGCTGGTACAGTCGGAGCATGTGCTGCTGATCTGGCCGAATTTCACCAACGGCATTCCGGACCTGCCCGGCGGCGGCATCGATCCCGGTGAAACGCCGGATGGCGCGTTGCGCCGCGAATGGCTGGAGGAGACGGGTTTGGCATTTCCTGAAACCGCGGCGTTGCGGGCGGAGTACCGCCACACCCGCGGATTTCATGCCGAGGATCAGGGCGAGTTCTGGATCTATGACCAGACGTTCCGGCTCTATTGCCATGAAGCGCCGGTCACGCCCTGGCGCTGGCGCAATCCGGAAGACGATGTTGCGAGTTGGGAACCGCTCGCGGCGTTGGCGAATCTGCCGCTGAATCGGGCACACTGGCAGGCGGTGCGCAACTGGCTGCCGCAGTTGGGCCTGCCGCGCGAATTGGCATAACCGGTTATGCGTAAGCAATTAAATTACAATTAACCATAAATTACTGCCTCTTCATTACGAAGCTGCATGGAAATAAGCTTAATATTTTGTCACTTTTCGATTGCCACTTATCTGCAATATGTTACGGTTCATGCGCTAACACACCAGTTTCAACCAATCTCTAGGAGACTAAGATGGCTGTTGCTACCCCGAAGAAAGAAACCGAAATCAAGGCTGAAGAGCCGAAGCGTCCGGAAGCCCCCAAGGCCAAGGCTGCGACCCCGGAACTGAAGAAGTAATTTCTTCGTTCTAAGAATACGGAAAGCGCGCGTTTCTAACGCGCGCTTTTTTGTTGCCTGCGATCTGGCAGGCTTAGCATTGCTAAAAGCGCGCCGTGACTGACACCAGCGCCTGCCGCTCTACCGCCGGGAAAGCGCTCTCCTGCGTCGTCAGGCTGGTGATATTGCTGCCGCTGACCGCGAAGGTGAAATTGTCGTTGAGCTTATAGGCGATGCGTCCGCTCAGCGTGACATAACCGCTGGTATGGCGCACGCCGATGCCGGTTTGGTCGCCAGTCTCGTTGCGCAGCATGTTCGTTTCGCCGAGATAGCTGAACAACGTATCGAAATCCCATTTTTGGTAGCTATAGCCGCCGCCGAGCCGCACCATATGGCGCGGCATTGAGCCGTCATTATGCACCACGTCGCTCACGCTTTGCTGATCAACCACGCGGGCGAAGCTGTAGGACGCGTTCCAGCGGAAGCCGCTGGCGCTCTTGCCCTTGAGCTGTAATTCGCCGCCCCAAGCCTGGCTGTCACCGACATTGGCGAAAGGCGCTTGGGTGGCGGTGATGATGCCGCCGGGCAAGACGCGCACGGCGCCGCCCGTCGTTGCCCCCTTGATCTTGTCGTTGGTTTGATAAAAGACCGAAACGCGCAACACCGAAGCGATCGGCGCGAGCACGCGGTCATAACCGACCTCATAATTCTGCGTTACGCTCGGCTGGATATAAGGATTGCCGTAAAGGTCGTAAATCGTGCCGGGCGGCAAAAGTGGACTGGCCGCTGAAGGATAGGTCGTGTTGATCCCCCACTCAACAAAGCTCGGCTCCTGAATCCCGCGTCCGAAAGTGATGCGGAACGTGTCGTCATGCGTCGGCTGATAGACGAGGCCAATATTAGCGCTGTAATCGGTGAGCTGGCGGCTGTACTCGTCTTTCTGATAAATGGCGCCATCCCACAAATCGCCGGTCTCTTTCAGGCTGAGCCGGTCCAGCCGCACCGCGCTGGTGAGCGACAGGTCGTCGCGCATTTGCCAGTGCCACATGCCGCCCGCTGACCACATATTATAAGCGAGCTCCGGCGTCTGCGCGAAAGTCTGGAATGCATCGAAATTGAACATATTGCGGCGATATTCGGTCGAGAGCCGGAAAGTATGGCTCTTGCCGATCTGGAACTGGTCCTCGAGTTGCACGGCGACGAGATTGGTCAGGAAGGCGAGCTTGGGCAGGTCGAACAACCCCTTATAATCGGTGCGGTAACGGTTCCAATAGGTCGTGGCCTTCCAGGTGCCGAGCTCGGTTTGCCAGGCCCAGTTGCCCTTGACGGAAAGCGACTCGGTCTTGAGTGCGCTCATCGCGCCATTGGTCAGCGCATAAGTATTATTGGAACGCGCATAATCCATGCCGAGTCCCGCCTGCATGCCCGGCTTGATTTCTCCAAGACTGTCGAAGCTGACATAGTAACGATGCGGGTCGGTCACGCGCTGCGCCTCGACCGCGCCGCGTTCGGTATCGAACTCGTCCATGCGCATGCCGCCGCCTGACAGTTTGAGTCCGACCTTGTCACCGAGCTTATGCGTAAGCGTTGCCGAGCCGCGCGTAAGATTCTGCGTGCCGCCCATGAAACTGACGACATTGTTGTTGTCGTAAAGCGGGTTGTAGGTCACGATATTGATGACGCCTGCCACGGCATTGACCCCAAACAAAGCGGCGTTTGGCCCTTTGACGACCTCGATCTGCCGGATATCGTCGATATTGACCGGCAGATTGGCCCAGACAGTGCGCGAGTAATCGTCGAGATAAACTTGTCGTCCATTGATCAGCACGAGTAGGCGCGGTTGGTCCGCTTGCTCATAGCCGCGCACCCCGACATTGAAGTCAGCGGCGGCGGAATGCATCACATAGATACCGGGCACAGTTTCCAGCAGTTTGGCGATATCGCGTGTGCCCGAATGCTTGATATCGTCCGCCGTGATGATGGTCATATTGGCGGGCACGTCTTTTTCCAGCATCGGCGTGCCGGTAGCGCTGGTCGTGACCGGGCCGCCATAGAGATCCTGTAGCGAACCATAATCCACCATTTGTGCCTGTGCAGTCGCACACAGCGTCAGGTTGCAAAAAGAAACGAGCAGGAACGAAGGGAGTCTGGTCATGATTACACCTGTTTGGCGAGCATGATGAAGGCGGGCGCGAAGCTGATGCCGGATTTTTCGGCTGCTGCGTGATTATAATAAATCGTGACAGAGGGGTGCGCCGCGACGCCGATGATGCAGGCCGCGCTTTGCACGCAGTTGAGATCGGCCGACACCGTGAGCATGCCGCTATTCTTGAGTGCGTCATTGAGCACCGTGAACTGCGCCGCATTGAGACCGTTCGCGACAAAGCCGATTTTCTCCCCGGCGAGCTCCTTGAGCGAGTCGACACGTACAAGCTTGGTGGTGAGCGTAACCCCGCCGGGCACGGGCTGTCCGCCGTCCATGATGGCTTTGATGCTGCGCGCGTCAGTCTCTGAAGCTGGATTGGCCGGGTCGTAGATAATGGCCATCGTCGCGCTACCGGTGATTTTTTGCGTCAGCAACGGCAGGCTCTTCAAGGCCAGCCCGATCTCAACCTGGTCTGTCGCCCACGCCGGTATGGAGAGCAACAGCAGCGGTAGCAACAGGAGGTGTCGCAACAGCGGGGGGAACATGGTGACACAATCCGAAACGGAAAACGGCGATTGCCGGAACGGCTTCTGCACCATGCGGGGAAAAGATTGATAATTCGTTAGTCGTATAAGATGGCAGCCGCCGTGCGGGCAAAACAAACGCCGTGTGCAAAACACACGGCGTTATGCAGGGGGCCGGCGCGCGAGGGTTTAGGCGGCGGCGCTGATCGTGCCGGAGCCACTCTGCTCGATCTCGAGCGTCACGGCGGCGGCATGCAGAATGGCGGCGATGCGAATGGTATCCTGCACCATCTCGGCGGAAGCGCCCTTGCTCAGCACCTCATGCTCATGCGACTCCATGCACATGCCGCAGCCATTGATGGCCGAGACGGCGAGCGCCCACAGCTCGAAATCGAGCTTGTCGACGCCGGG
>JBDHTV010000121.1:0-5531 GCA_039808825.1 Bdellovibrionales bacterium
GTATGGTCACGCTGTCCTATATCGGGGCAGAGCGTGTCATGCCGCATTACAATGTCATGGGCGTGGCCAAAGCGGCGTTGGAAGCCAGTGTGCGCTATCTCGCGGTCGACCTGGGGCGCGACAATATCCGCGTCAATGCCATCTCCGCCGGCCCGATCAAAACGCTCGCGGCGAGCGGCATCGGCGATTTCCGCTATATCCTGAAGTGGAACGAGATCAACGCGCCGCTCAAGCGCAATGTCGCGCAACAGGAAGTGGGCAATATGGCGCTATACCTGCTCAGCGGCCTCGGCACCGGCACGACCGGCGAAACGCTCTATGTCGATGCCGGTTATCATTCGATCGGCATGATTGCGGTCGATGAAGTCGCGGCGCTCAACGAGCTGGTCGGATCGATGAAGGCCTCGCAGGACAACGCAGGCTGAGATGACGGCGGGCAACAGCTTCGGCACGCTTTTCCGTTTCACCACCTGGGGCGAAAGCCACGGGCCCGCCATTGGTGTGGTGGTGGATGGCTGTCCTGCGCTGCTGCCGCTGCAAGCCGAGGATATCCAGCATTTTCTCGACCGGCGCAAACCGGGCCAGTCGAAATTCACGACGCAACGGCAGGAGCCGGATACCGTCAAGATCCTCTCCGGCGTGTTCGAGGACACCACAACCGGCACGCCGATCAGCCTGCTGATCGCGAACGAAGACATGCGGTCGAAGGACTATGGCGAGATCAAGGATAAGTTCCGCCCCGGCCATGCCGATTATACCTACCAGATGAAATACGGCATCCGCGACTATCGCGGCGGCGGCCGTTCCTCGGCGCGCGAAACGGCCTGCCGTGTTGCGGCGGGCGCGATTGCCCGCAAAATTCTCGGAAACGGCATCACCATCCGTGGCGCGATGGTGCAGATGGGCGCCGACAAAATCGACCGCGCGCAATGGAACTGGCAGGCTGTCGATGAAAATCCGTTCTTCTGTCCGGATGCTACGGCGGCCCGACGCTGGGAAACGCAGCTGGAGGAAATCCGCAAAAGCGGCTCTTCCATCGGCGCGGTCATCGAAGTGGTCGCGAGTGGCGTACCGGTCGGGCTCGGCGAACCGATTTATGACAAGCTGGACAGCGACCTCGCCCGCGCCATGATGAGCATCAATGCCGTCAAGGGCGTCGAGATCGGCGACGGATTTTCCGCCGCCGCGCTGAGTGGCGCAGAGAATGCCGACGAGATGCGCATGGGCAATGACGGTCAGCCCCGTTTTCTCAGCAATCATGCGGGCGGCATATTAGGGGGCATCAGCACCGGACAGGATATCGTGGTGCGTTTCGTCGTGAAACCGACCAGCTCCATCCTGCAACCACGCCAGACGGTCGATGTGCATGGCAACGAGACCGAGATCATGACCAAAGGCCGCCACGATCCCTGCGTTGGCATCCGTGCCGTGCCGGTCGGCGAAGCGATGATGGCCTGCGTGCTCGCCGACCATCTGCTGCGCCAACGCGCGGCCAGAGCTTAACGCACGCGCGGCTTGTTACCATCATCAAGCGGAGTATTCGCCGCCGGACGGTTGGGCCCGACGACTTGCCGCAGTTGCTCCGCGCTGATGAGCGCGCGCGGCATCCCCTGCTCCAACCGCTTCTCATCCCACGGCAGCCAGATATTCGCGCGCACAGGCCCCATGCCCGCTGCGGTTTTTGCGCTATCGTCGATGAGCAAATCGGCCGGTGCGCCGAAAGGTATCTGCCCCGGCCCCAGCGGTTTGATGACGAAAAACTTGTCGAGATCAGCCTGCCAGCCCCGCAACGCTTGCATAACGCGCGGCAGCATCTTCGGCTCGGCGCAGACGCCCATTAGATGAATCTGCCCCTCGTCCGGCGCGGCGATGGCCAGATGGTGACGCAGGCGCAGTGTTTTGGCCAGAAAGGCCGGAACCGAACCGGGCCGCGCCCCCCGTGGCATTCCATCCTCCAGCTGATCCAGCAGCAAGGGCCGTTCCGGCTTGGCCTGCCATTTGCGCCGGGCGATAGCGGCGGCGGCGGGTTCGAACAGCTCAATGACCTGGGCTAGCGGCCGCTGCAGCGCGCGGTCGAGATCGAAGGCCAGCACGATATCCGGGTTGCCGTTGACCGGCGCGGTACGCTGGCTGCGCACCAGCCCAGCGGCCTTACCGGCGGCAAGCGCATCGCGGACATCAGCGGCATGGCGCGAGATGAAGAAATCGACGCCGAAGTCCGACAGCATCGGCGGCGTAATCGGACCGCCACCGGTATAGGCCGCACCCGCGATGACGTTGCCTTTCGCGCCCGGCTGGACCAGACCATGCGCGATGAGCGAATGATTGATCCGCTCGGCGATGTGCGGGCTGCCGTGGGACAGGATGGTCAATTTGACGGCAACGCCTTTGGTGGCATTGAGCGCCAGCAGTTTCTGCACGAAAGGAAAAGCTGCGCCGGGCGCATAAGGCAGTTGCTCCGTGCGCCGCAAGTGTTCGCGGAACGCCGCATCGCCCTGGCGCGCCAGAATGCGGTCGGTGACACGCGTGTCGAACAACGCGCCCGCCGAAATCCCGATATTCAAATGATGGTATGAACCAGACCGGCTGGTCTGTGGCCGGACAATGCTTTCTGCCGCAGCAGAAACCTGAGCAAGCATAGAAGTTGCGATAGAAACGTGACTGGCACGCCTCTCTTAGAGCAAATCCTGTTCGGCAACGCAACGGGAAACATACAGCCTTATGCCGGGCAGCCTAACCCGGCAATCAAGCCTTACATATGGATAACTTTGCCATAGGCGTCGAGCACCGATTCATGCATCGCTTCCGACAGCGTCGGATGCGGGAACACGGTATGCATTAGCTCCTGTTCGGTCGTTTCCAGCGTGCGGGCGATGACATAGCCCTGGATCATTTCCGTGACTTCCGGTCCCACCATATGCGCGCCGAGCAGCGCGCCGGTCTTGGCGTCAAACACCGTTTTGACCAGCCCTTCCGGTTCGCCGAGCGCGATGGCCTTGCCGTTGCCGATAAAGCTGAACTTGCCGGTCTTGACCGTATAGCCGGCGGCCTTCGCCTTCGCTTCGGTGAAGCCGACGCTTGCGACCTGCGGCGTGCAATAGGTGCAGCCGGGGATGTTCCCGGCATCGAGCGGGTGAACACCCTTCACGCCCGCGATACGCTCGACGCAGATGACACCCTCATGGCTCGCCTTGTGCGCGAGCCATGGCGGTCCCGCGACGTCGCCAATGGCATAGACGCCGGGCTCGCCGGTCGCGCACCACTGGTCGATGACGATATGGCCACGGTCGGTTTTGACGGCGGTGTTCTCCAGCCCGATATGCTCGATATTGCCGGTGATGCCAACGGCCATGATGACACGATCAACCGTCAGCGAGACTGTCTGGCCGCCCTGCGCAATCGTCGCCGTGACATTGTCCTTGCCGCGCTGCAGCTGTTGCACCGTCGCGCCGGTCAAAATCTTCATGCCGCGCTTCTCGAACGACTTGCGCGCGAAGGCGGAGATATCCTCGTCCTCGACCGGCAGAATACGATCCATCACCTCGACGACCGTAACTTGCACGCCGAGCGCGTGGTAGAAGCTCGCGAACTCGATACCGATGGCGCCCGAACCGACGACCAGCAGCGACTTCGGCAGCATCGTCGGCATCATGGCTTCGCGATAGGTCCAGACCAGATGGCCGTCCGGCTCCAGCCCCGGCAAAGACCGCGCGCGCGCGCCGGTTGCGATAATGATGTTCTTGCCGCTGATCGTGCCGGCCTTCTGCCCGTCCTTGGTGATTTCCACCTGGCCCTTGCCGAGCAGCTTGGCCGCGCCGTCGATCACTTCCACCTTGTTCTTCTTGAGCAGGTGCTTGACGCCGCCTGAAAGCTGCGCCGCGACCTTGCGCGAACGATCGACGATCTTGCCCAGATCGAAGCTCACGCCCTGCACGGTAAAGCCGTAATCGCCGGCATGGCTAATCAACGTGCCGACCTCCGCCGAGCGCAGCAACGCTTTGGTCGGGATACAGCCCCAGTTGAGGCAGATGCCACCGAGATGCGCCTTTTCAACCAGTGTCACCTTCATGCCGAGCTGCGCCGCGCGAATGGCCGCGACATAGCCGCCGGGGCCGCCGCCGATGACGATGAGATCCGATTGGGTCATGATTATTCAGTCCTATTTTGATGTTTGAGCCAGAGCGTTTTGCACACCGGCAAGGAAAGGGTTGAAAGCAGGTAGCCCATCACAGGCACCAGCGCATGTTTGAAGACGCCATCATGCCCCAGCAGGCTGAGCAGGACAACGGCGCAGAGATAAGTGACCGTGGCAATCAACCCGCGCCGCGCCCAGCTGGTCTCCCAAGCTTTGTCGTCGCCGACGCGGCGATTGCGCGCTTCAATCGCGGCCAATCTCTCAGCAATATCGTTCATAGCACGATACCCACGCACATGCCTCTAACTGCCATCATGGTGGAAGCTGCCTTGAATACCCGCCATTCCATCGTTTTCATTGGAATAGGGTGGTTGTTTTGTTGAAGACGATTTATGACTGCGATGTAATCCAATCATAATGGCCGCGCCAACAACAGGTAACAATAAGACAAAGGCAATTTGCAGAAGCTTCCGCCCCACCCCTTCGTTTGAGAACACAATCTTGACAGCCGCCCATGCATCCACCGCAACTAAGAAGGTGATTGCGGTAGTCAGGACGTTAAAATCCATTACACGACCAGGCTATAAGGCTGCTCAACCAGCGCTTTGAAGGCCTGCAGGAATTCCGCGCCCACCGCGCCATCAACGGCGCGATGATCGACCGAGAGCGTGCAGGACATGACGGTCGCGACTGCCAACTGGCCGTCACGCACAATCGCGCGCTGCTCGCCCGCACCAACCGCGAGAATACAGGCCTGCGGCGGGTTGATAATGGCGGCGAAGTCCTTGATGCCGAACATGCCGAGATTGGAGACGGAGAAGCCGCCGCCCATGAATTCCTCTGGCCGCAGCTTGCCGTCCTTGGCGCGTTGCGCAAGGTCTTTCATTTCCTTCGAGATCTGCGCGACCGTCTTGCCATCGGCCTGCTTGACGATCGGGGTAATCAGCCCGCTCGGGGTTGCGACCGCGACCGAGACGTCGATATTCTTGTATTGCAGGATCGCTTCATCCGTCCAAGCGGCGTTCGCCGCCGGAATCTTACGCAGCGTCAACGCGACGGCGCGGATGATGAAGTCGTTGACCGAGATTTTGACGCCTTCGATGGTGTTCGTTTTCTTACGTAGTTCGAGCAGGTCGTC
The DNA here is from genome assembly GCA_039808825.1 of Bdellovibrionales bacterium. Taxonomy (GTDB): domain Bacteria; phylum Pseudomonadota; class Alphaproteobacteria; order UBA9219; family RFNS01; genus JAGOHT01. The sequence continues at coordinate 5,274 of JBDHTV010000121.1, forward strand.
GATGACGCAGTCGACCGTCAGGTAGAAATGCGGCACCGTGAGCTTGGATTCCATCAACCGCTTGGCGATGACCTTGCGGATGCCGCTATTGGGAATCGCTTCATAAGGCTGGCCGAGCTTGTCGGCGAGATCGCGCGCATCGACGCCGGCAGGCAGATTGCCGCCGCCCGCAGCAGCCGCGGGTTTCGGCGCGGCGACAGGCGCTGCTGGCGCTGGCTTGGCAGCCTGCGGGGCTGGGGTGGCTGCGGGAGCCGCAGC
>JBDHTV010000122.1:0-5525 GCA_039808825.1 Bdellovibrionales bacterium
TTCGCGCGCATCAGCGTGCGCGTTTAGTTGCGCCCCAGCACCCGGCCGAGGAGCCGCTTGGTCATGGGGCTATCCAGATTTGTGAGGTCTTTGGCAATCGCGCCATGCGATTTCATCTGCCCCGCATGATAGTCCATGATCATCAGTTCCGCCGCGCCGCCAGCCTGGCGTAGTTTGCTCTGCAGAATCTGGCTGGTCTCGATGGCGTCGCCGCGGGCTTTGGTCGCCGCGATGATAAAGGCGGGATACGATCCGCCGGGGTGGACGTTCCAGTTCGGTGAAGCCTCGCGCAGCACATTTTCATCGGTGCCGAACGCCTCCTTTGTCAATCTTCTGACAAAACGACTGGGATCCGTCAGGTCGAAGCTCGCCGTATCGATGGGAAAGACATTCGCCAGCATTTTTGGGGAAAGATTATAGGCGCCGAGATAGGTCGGGTTGGTTGCGACCAGCGCGACGAGATGGGCTCCCGCCGAATGGCCCAACAACGAAATATGCGCCGAATCGCCGCCATATTTGCCGATATTGCGATAGACCCAGTTGATGGCGGCCGCCACGTCCTGCACATGCGCCGGATGCATGACTTGCGGCGAGAGGCGGTAATTGACGCCTACCATCACGATCCCTTGTTCGGCCCAAATCGTCTGCAGATTGGTTGCCGCTTCGCCCGTCATGTCGCCATGACGCCAACCGCCGCCATGGACCCAGAGCGTGACCGGACAGGCGCGGGTGCGACACATATCCGGCTGATAGACATCGACAATCTGCCTCTCATCTGGTCCGTAATGCAGACCGCTGGTGTGCCTGATCTCCGCCATCGCGGGCATGGTGACAAAAACCAGCAAGGTCAGGAGGATAAGGCGCATGATGGCTCCACAAGTTGTATAGCGATCTGTGATAGCAACGAATATAAACGCGAAATCTTGCGAAATTTTTCCGTTCCGTTTTATTCAATCATTACCTGCCGTGCCGTTGACCTGATGACGACATGACGGGGTGCCAAAACTAAGAACGATTCTCATATTATTCGGCTTGTTGCGCCAAGAGCGCGGCGGACCGAGAATGCCGCACAATGCCGCGTTAAGCCTTGATTTTCGGTCATAAAGGCGTAATTTGCGGCCAACAGCGCGTTATTGCGCTGCGTTATAGCTATGGCCGGTTCCAACTGGCCTATGCAAGTTGCAGGCAAATCCCTGGTTATTCTACCAAGGATGGCCAGACAGGTGTCTTGATGAGTTCTCTTGTTCCCGATTCTGCAGCCGTGGCCGGTCAGGCTGAGCTTGCGGCGGCTTATTTGCCGGTTTTGCTGTTTCTGGCCGTCGCGATCGTCGTGGCCTGTGCGGCGGTGGGGCTTTCCTTCCTTCTCGCCAAGCAGAAGCCAGACCCCGAGAAAAACTCACCCTATGAATGCGGTTTTGAGGCTTTTTCCGATGCGCGGCGGCGCTTCGACGTACGCTTCTACCTTGTCGCCATTCTGTTCATCATTTTCGATCTGGAAGTCGCGTTTCTCTTCCCGTGGGCGATTACGCTTGGCGAAATCGGCTGGGCGGGTTTTGGCGCGATGATGCTGTTCCTCGGCATCCTGACTATCGGATTCATTTATGAATGGAAAAAGGGAGCGCTGGAATGGGAGTAAGCACCACGACAGTTCCCGGTCTCGTGACCCCGGCTCATCCGACCGAAATGGCGCGTGCCATCGGTGAAAAGGTCGAGGAAAAAGGGTTCCTGCTGGCCAAGGTCGACGATCTGCTCAACTGGGCGCGCACCGGCTCGATGTGGCCGATGACGTTCGGTCTGGCCTGCTGCGGCGTCGAGATGATCCATGTCTATATGAGCCGCTACGATCTCGACCGGTTCGGCATGATGCCGCGGGCTTCACCGCGCCAGTCCGACGTGATGATCGTTGCGGGAACGTTGACGAACAAGATGGCTCCGGCTTTACGCAAGGTTTATGACCAGATGCCGGAACCGCGCTGGGTCATCTCCATGGGCAGCTGCGCCAATGGCGGCGGCTATTACCATTATTCCTATTCCGTGGTGCGCGGGTGTGATCGCATCGTGCCGGTGGACATATATGTTCCCGGTTGTCCGCCCACGGCTGAGGCATTGCTTTATGGCATTATGCAGCTGCACCGGAAAATCAGGCGCGGTAACCGCGTTATTACAAGGGGGTAGAGTACAATGCTGCCACAGATGGACGAGCGTATTCAGGCCGCTGCCGAAACCTTCGAGCAGATGATGCTGGATGTTCATCGCGATGAACGCGGTGTGCATATCAATACGTTACTGTCCACGGCTTGCGCAGTGTTGGCCGAGGCGATGCTGCGCGCGACCGTGCCGCATGAGCAACTCTATGGCGACCGCGGCATCATGTATGCGGAAGAAGCCGAATATGTATTCTGGGGCGCCGAAGACGGCAATGTCATGGATTATCTTGCCTTCACGGCGAACGAGATCGGCATGACACCGCAGACGATGCCGGATGTCGACGAAATCTATAAGCATACGGCGGCAGCGATCGGTAAGTCCGAAATTCCGGCGCTTAGCGTGCCGGAAGATCAGCGGCCGCATTTCTGGTCGATGGCCGGGGCGGCTTTTGTCCGGGCGCAAATGCTGGAGATTTATAAGCGGTTTGATCTTAAGCCGATGGAAGAAGTGCTGGTCTGCACACTGCTGGTCTGCCGCTTGCTCAACGCAACGCAGAATGTATTGCAGCCGCAGCTTGCTTTCCGGCTCACGCTGGAGACGATCGTCGGCTGTTTGCGGCTGCATCCGGTCGAAATGAAAGATTTGGAAAAGATGGCGAAGCAATGAGCGGCGATGTGAATACAGAACGCGGTGCGGCTCTGCACGCATTGCTCGGGTCTGCGGTCTTGACCTGTTCCGATGCGCTTGGTGAAACATCCATCACCGTGCCGCGCGAGCAGATCGTGGGCGTGCTCAAATCCCTGCGCGATGCGCCCGAGCACCGCTATGAAATGCTCTTGGACGTATGCGGCGTGGATTTTCCGGCACGGCCGCAGCGTTTCGAGGTGGTTTACAACCTGTTGAGCCTCAGCAAGAACCGGCGGCTGCGCGTCAAGGTGCTGACGGACGAAAACACGCCGGTGCCGACTGTAACCGGCGTCTATAGCGCCGCCGGGTGGTTTGAGCGCGAATGCTGGGACATGTACGGCGTCAAATTTTCCGGGCATCCGGATTTGCGGCGCATTTTGACCGATTACGGTTTTGAAGGCCATCCGCAGCGCAAGGATTTTCCCCTGACCGGTACCGTCGAAGTACGGTACGATGCGACGCAGAAACGCGTGATCTACGAGCCGGTCAAGCTGCCGCAGGATTTCCGTAATTTCGATTTTGAAAGCCCGTGGGAGGGCATGACGGATGTGCAGCGCCGCGCGGTGCTGTTGCCGGGCGATGAGAAAGCGGTGCCGGCGCCGGTTGCGCCCGTTCCCGCGGCGAAGGCTGGTGCATGATGGCTGAACCCGTTCCTGATCTGGAAGTGACCACACTGCCGAACGGCCATACGCAACGGCCGTTCACAATGAATTTCGGGCCGCAACACCCGGCGGCGCATGGCGTGTTGCGCCTGATCCTCGAAATGGACGGTGAAATCGTCGAGCGCGCCGATCCGCATATCGGGCTGTTGCATCGCGGCACCGAGAAGCTGATCGAATACAAGACCTATCTGCAGGCGATGCCTTATTTCGACCGGCTCGATTATGTTTCGCCGCTGTGCCAGGAACATGCCTTCGTGCTCGGGGTCGAGAAGTTGCTCGGCATCAAGCCGCCGTTGCGGGCACAATATATCCGCGTGCTGTTCGCGGAAATCACCCGCATTCTCAACCACATTCTGAACATCACGACCTTCGCCATCGATATCGGCGCGGTCACGCCGTCGTTATGGGGCTTCGAGCAGCGCGAAGAGCTGATGGAATTTTACGAGCGCGTCTCCGGCGCGCGGATGCACGCCAATTATTATCGCGTCGGCGGCGTGCATGTCGATATGCCGGTTGGTCTGGCCGAGGACATCATGGCCTGGACCGAGCGGTTCCCAAAATTCATCGGCGATATCGAAAATCTGCTGACCAATAACCGTATCTTCAAGCAACGCACGGTTGATATCGGCGTGGTCACGAAGGCGCAGGCACTCGATTGGGGCTTCAGCGGGCCGATGCTGCGCGCGAGCAACGTGGCATGGGATCTGCGCAAGGCGCAGCCTTACGACGTTTACGGCCAGATGGATTTCGACGTCGCTGTCGGCCTGACCGGCGATTGCTACGCGCGCTATCTTGTCCGCATCGAGGAAATGCGCCAGTCGATCCGCATCATGCAGCAATGTCTGCGCGCGATGCCGGCGGGACCTGTGCGGGTTGACGACCGCAAGATCGCGCCGCCGCAGCGCGGTGAAATGAAGCAGTCGATGGAAGCCTTGATCCACCATTTCAAGCTCTATACTGAAGGCTATCATGTGCCGGAGGGCGAGACCTATACGGCGGTCGAAGCGCCGAAGGGCGAGTTCGCCGTCTATCTCGTGGCGGACGGCAGCAACAAGCCTTATCGCTGCAAGATCAGGGCACCGGGGTTCGCGCATCTGCAAGGCACGGACTTCATGTGTAGGGGAACGATGCTGGCCGATACCGTCGCGATCATCGGCAGCATGGATATCGTGTTTGGGGAAATTGACAGATGAGCGCGGTGCATCAAGCGGTGGCGCAGCCGGAAAGCTTTAGCTTCACGCCGGACAATCTCGAGCGGGCGAAGAAGATCATCTCCAAGTACCCACCGACACGGGCGCAGAGCGCGCTGATTCCGTTGCTACAGCTCGCGCAGGTGCAGCACGACAACTGGCTGCCGCGTGCGGCGATGGACTATGTCGCGCAACTGCTCGAAATTCCGCCGATCAAGGCCTATGAAGTCGCGACCTTCTACACGATGTTCAACAAGGCGCCGGTCGGCAAGAATTTTATCCAGATTTGCACGACAACGCCCTGCTGGTTGCGCGGTTCGGACGGCATCAAGCACGCCTGCCAGAACAAACTCGGGATCAAACCGGGCGAAACGACGGCGGATGGGCAGTTCTCGGTGGTTGAGGTTGAATGCCTCGGTGCCTGCGTGAACGCGCCGATGGTGCAGATCAACGACGACTATTATGAAGATCTCGACGAAGCGTTGATGGGCAAGATTCTCGACGATCTCAAGGCTGGGCGTCCGGTCGGGAAAGGATCGCAGACGGGGCGGCGCGGTAGTTGCGCGCAGAACGGCTCGACGAGTTTGAAGGATAGGAAGGCGTAAGCCATGCTTGCAGACAAAGACCGCATTTTCACCAACCTCTATGGCATGGAAAGCTGGCAGCTTGACGGCGCGCGCGCGCGTGGCATCTGGAACGGCACCGCCGGTCTGCTCGCGCTGGGGCGCGATAAGATCATCGAGGAAATCAAGGCGTCGGGTCTGCGCGGCCGCGGCGGCGCCGGGTTTTCGACCGGCATGAAATGGTCCTTCATGCCGAAGGAATCCAAAGACGGCCG
>JBDHTV010000123.1:0-5482 GCA_039808825.1 Bdellovibrionales bacterium
ATTTCCTGCTCGATGATCGGTTGCCGCCGCACGACGCGTTCATCACGCATCGTCACGCGCCGCAACTGCCGCGCCGCGCTCATGGCTTGCCGCCAAGGCGGCAGGTGATGGAGGCCGCGTGGGCCTGCAGCCCTTCCGCGTCCGCCAGCGTCACTGCAACAGGGCCGAGCTGCGTCAGCGCCTGCGGCGTGCAGCCGATGAGCGTGCTGCGCTTCATGAAATCCGTGACGTTGAGGCCGCTGGTAAAGCGCGCGGTGCGCGCCGTCGGCAGCACATGGTTGGTGCCCGCGACATAATCGCCGATCGCTTCCGGCGTATGCCGCCCGAGGAAGATCGATCCGGCATGGCGGATCAGCGGCAACAGTTTTTCGGGTTCGGCGACACACAGCTCGGCATGTTCCGGCGCGAAGGCATTGTTGATCGCCGCCGCTTCGGCGAGATCGCGCACCACGATGATGACGCCCCAATCGCGCCAGCTGGCCGCCGCGACATCGCGGCGCGGCAGGGTTTGCAGCTGTTGTTCGACCGCCGCCGCGACCTTATCGGCAAAGGCGGCATCGTCGGTCAGCAAAATCGATTGCGAGGAGACATCATGTTCGGCCTGCGACAGCAGATCTGCCGCGATATGCTGCGGGTCGTTGGCTGCGTCGGCAATCACCAGAATTTCCGACGGACCCGCGATCATGTCGATACCGACCGTGCCGAAGACCTGCCGCTTGGCTTCCGCGACATAAGCATTGCCCGGCCCGGTGATTTTATCGACGGGCGGAATCAGGGCCGTGCCATAAGCCAGCGCCGCCACGGCCTGCGCCCCGCCGATCCGGTAAATCTCCGAAATGCCCGCGATCTGCGCCGCCACGAGCAGCACCGGATTGGTCTTGCCATCGGGCGTCGGCACCGCCATCGCGATGCGCTTGACCCCCGCGACACGCGCGGGCACGGCGTTCATCAGCAATGAGCTGGGATAGGCGGCCAGCCCGCCCGGCACATAGATGCCGACAGCGTCGAGCGGCGTCCAGCGCGCACCGAGCGTCACGCCGACATCGTCCACATAACGAAAATCGCTCGGCAGGCTGCGGCGATGAAACGCTTCAATACGCGCCGCCGCCGTCTCCAGCGCCTTGACCAGTTCCGGCGCGCATTGGTTACGCGCTGCGTCGAAATCGGCGGTCGAAACGCGCAGATTATCGGCGGAAAGCGCAAAACGGTCGAAACGTTGCGTATAATCGAATAGCGCGGCATCGCCGTTCTGGCGCACCGCTTGAATGATGGCGCTGACCGCTGCGCGCTTGTCGTCATCGCCCTCGCGCTTGGCGGCGACGAGCGCCTGCAGCCGGACGGAGAAATCAGGCGCGGTGCTAAGCAGCTTTTGCATCGGACAACACCCTGGCAAAGGCCGCGACCCACGGCTGCAGCCGGGCGAACGCGGTCTTGTATTTGACGCGATTGACGATAAGGCGCGACGACACCTCCGCGATCACTTCGGCCTCGATCAGCGCATTGGCACGCAGCGTCGCCCCCGTGGCGACAAGATCGACGATATAGTCGGTGAGCCCCAGCACCGGCGCAAGCTCCATTGCGCCCGAGAGATTGATGCACTCGGCCTGCACGCCCTGCGCCGCGTAATAAGCGCGCGTCGTCACCGGATATTTGCTTGCCACCCGCACGCGCCCGGTACGGCGCGGGTCCGGCAATTCCGCCGCCGCGAGTTTGCATACCGAAAGGCGGCAACGGCCGATACCGAGATCAAGCGGCGCATAAATCTCGGCGTCGTCGCCCTCATGCAGCACATCGCTGCCGCACACCCCGAGATCCGCCGCGCCATAGCTGACGAAGGACGCGACATCGAACGCGCGCACCCGGATCAGCTCCAGCTCGGCATGATTGGTCTTGAAGCGCAGCTGGCGCGCATCCTCATCGTCGAACGCCGCTTCGGGCGTGACGCCGACCGTCGCGAGCAGCGGCCGGAATTCCTTGGCAATACGGCCTTTCGGCACGGCGAGCACCAGCGGGGTCATGCATCCTCCGTCATCGCGCCGTGGCGCGGGCAGCTTTCGGTCGGCCACGGTGCGCCGAAATCCTCAAGCCGCATCCGCCAGTCGCCGAGCGCGAGCCGCAATTGCGCGCCGCCCGCGAAAACCAGCCGCAGCGTTTGCGCCTCCAGCAGCACAGCGAGCAGTTCGTGCAGCGCATCTTTATTGGTCTGATCAATCTTTTGCCGCTGCAGCCCGGTCACGCCGCTGACCGTAACCGCGCAGTTGATGCGCTCATAAATCGGCGGCTGCTGCCGCGCCTGCTCCCAGCGGAAGCGGCTCGCGGCCATGATGAATTCCTGCCTGGCCGCGTCATAGGCGATGTCGCGCACCGCGACGATGGCGTCCTGCAAAATAGCGGATACCACGGCGATATCCTCGCCGTCGCGTGCCTGCAATTTCAAACCATCAGCCATGCCCATCCTTATGCCGCCTGCCGCAAGCGCACGATATCCGCACCGCAGGCCGAAAGCTTGTCCTCGAGCCGCTCATAGCCACGGTCGAGATGATAAATCCGGTGCAACATGGTTTCGCCATGCGCCGCGAGCCCGGCCAGCACGAGCGAGACGGAAGCGCGCAGGTCGGTCGCCATGACCGCCGCGCCATGCAACGCCTGCACCCCGCGCACCATCGCCGCACCGCCATGCACGGTGATATCGGCGCCCATGCGCAACAGCTCCGGCACATGCATGAAGCGGTTCTCGAAAATCGTCTCGTCGATGCGCGCCGCACCGTCCGCCGCGCACATCAGCGCCATGAACTGCGCCTGCAAATCGGTCGGGAAGCCGGGGAACGGCTCCGTCTTGACGTCAACGGCATGCAGGCTGCCGGTCGCGCGCCGCACGCGCACGCCGCCTGCCACCGCCTCGATCGCCGCACCGGTCTGCTCCAGCACGCGCACCACGCTAGACAAATGTTCGATGCGTGCACCATCGAGGATCAAATCGCCATCCGTAATCAGCGCCGCCATCAGGAAGGTACCGGCCTCGATACGGTCGGGAATAACCTCATGCCGCGCGCCATGCAGCGCATCCTTGCCCTGCACACGCAGCGTATCGGTGCCGATGCCTTCGATCTCCGCACCCATCGCGACCAGACATTGCGCGAGGTCGGTAATCTCCGGCTCGCGCGCGGCATTAATGAGCACGCTCTCGCCCTTGGCCAGCGCCGCCGCCATCAGCACATTCTCCGTCGCGCCGACCGAAACGGTGGGGAATACCACCTCCGCCCCGCGCAGGCCGCGCGGCGCACGGGCATGGACGTAACCGTCCTGCAATTCGATCTCCGCGCCGAGCGCTTCCAGCCCACGCAGATGCAGATCGACCGGGCGCGTGCCGATGGCGCAGCCGCCGGGCAACGATACCTGAGCTTCGCCACAGCGCGCGACAAGCGGGCCAAGCACGAGGATGCTAGCGCGCATCTTGCGCACGATATCATAAGGCGCGGTCGTACTGGCGATTTCAGCCGCCGTAAACTCCATCACCCGGCCGATATGGCCGTCCTGGTCGGTCGCACCGTTCAGCGCAATCTTGACACCATGCTGTCCGAGCAAATTGGCCATCGTCGCAATATCGGCGAGATGCGGCACATTGCTCAGCGTCAGCGTCTCCGCGGTTAGCAGCGCGGCGGGCATTAGCGCCAGCGCGGCGTTCTTCGCCCCGCCGATCCGGATATGGCCCTTGAGCCGGTTGCCGCCTCTGATTTGCATTTTGTCCATGTCGGGATTTCCTTTGCGCCGCGCTCTGTGCCTTTTCCGGCTTATCGCGCGCAATTCCGGCTAAATTAGGGTTACAAGATGTCCATTCTTCAACATTGCTGCTTCACAAATTACAGGCGCGGCAAAGTCACGCCCGTCTGCTTCATATATTTGCCGCCACGATCGGCATAGCTGATCTCACACGGGCTATCACCCTTGAGGAACAGGAACTGGCACAGCCCCTCATTGGCATAGACGCGCGCGGGCAGCGGCGTGGTATTGGAAATCTCGAGGGTCACATGCCCTTCCCACTCCGGCTCCAGCGGCGTGACATTGACGATCAGGCCGCAGCGGGCATAGGTCGATTTGCCGAGGCAGATAACCAGCACATCGCGCGGGATGCGGAAATATTCGACCGTACGGGCGAGCGCGAAGGAGTTCGGCGGGATAACGCAGACATCGGTCTGCCGCCGCACGAAGCTGCTTTCGGCGAACTGCTTGGGGTCGACAATCGCGTTATCGACATTGGTGAAGATCATGAACTCGTCGGCCACGCGCGCGTCATAGCCATAGGACGAGAGGCCGTAGGAAATCATGCCCGCGCGCTGCTGCTTCTCGACGAAGGGTTCGATCATCTTGTGGTCTTGCGCCTGCTGGCGAATCCAGTGGTCGGGCATCACGGCCATAACTCAATCGTCCTTTGCTGTTTGCGCACGTTCGGCCGCCTGCGCCTTGCGCTTGCGCAGATTTTCGCGCATCGCGGCGGCCCGGCGGTCTTCCCTTTGCTGCTGCTTGAGGCTAGGCTGCTGGCCTGTTTGCGCCCCGGTTTCGGCTGCTTTGGTCATGTTAAGGTGATTAACCCATGAAGCCCTATCAGACAATACCGATTACCGAATGCGGCGAGCCGCTGGCGCCGATTCCGTCCGATCTTGTCGCACTGACCGAGCCCCACCCCTATGCCGTGCTTGGCGCACCCTATGGCGGCGCCAACCCGTGGCGGTTGCGCCAGAGCGTGCTGGCGGCGCTGCTGGCGGCGCAAACCGCGCTCGCGACGCGGCAACCGGGCTGGAAATTGCGGATTTTCGATGCCTTGCGCCCCACGGCGGTGCAGGAATTCATGTTCTGGCGCGAATATCGCCTGGCCTCCGGCGGTCGTGGGCCGGAGGACGTGCCGGAGGCTGAGCATGAGCGGTTTTATAACAGCGCGCTGCGGGTTTGGGCGCCGCCGAGCCGCGATGCCGCCACGCCGCCGCCGCACAGTACCGGCGCGGCGCTCGATTTAACCATTATTGACGGCAACGGACAGGAAATCTGGATGGGCTCGCCGATTGACGAGAATTCCGACCGCTCCAACCCGGATTATTTCGCCACCACCGACCCAGAGGCGCATACCAACCGCCAATTGCTGCTGGCCGTGATGGCCGGAGCTGGATTTCGCCGCCACCCGGCGGAATGGTGGCATTTCAGCCTCGGCGACCAGTTCTGGGCCTGGCTGACGCGGCAGGCCGATCCCGCCAGCACCGCCATTGCCCGCTATGGCCGGGCCGATTTACTGCCCGTTCCCTAGCCTGCTGACCGTGCGTCTTACCCCCGTGATAGGTGTTGCCACCCTCGCCATTCTGTGGCAAGAAGCCCGCCTTAACCCGTTGCGCCCGCAACGGCTATTATGACGATCATGCTGCCGTAGCTCAGGGGTAGAGCACGTCCTTGGTAAGGACGGGGTCGGAGGTTCAATTCCTCTCGGCAGCACCAT
>JBDHTV010000124.1:0-5459 GCA_039808825.1 Bdellovibrionales bacterium
GCCTCAAGCAAGGCAACCAGCAATGGGCCACCCACATGACGGAGCGCCACGGCAAGCGCCCGCATACGCTGATCGGGTTCTTGTTCGCTTAAGGCTGCCTGCGTCGCCATCGCTTATCACTTTCTCAAACTATGCCAACTGACTTTGTTCAAAAGTTTTGACAAAGCGTCAAGCAATTAAAGCCCTTAGAGCAAGCCGCATCCGGGAGCGGCGAACTCGCAAAAACAACATGCCTTGCATTGGTTAATGAAGCTTTATTACGGCCGCGATCAGCGCAGCATATCGATAAGCTTCTGCGGCGTCGGTTGCCGTAATCCGGCTTGCTGAATCATCGACCGCCCCTCCGCCCGCGTTGGAGTTGGCAACTTATCGGAGAATTGTGGGGCGAGCTTGCCGATCCCCCCGATCATGTCATTAAACAACGACCGGTATATCTGCTCTGTTTCCAGATTCGTCATCTTGAGCAATTCACACTGTACGACATTATCCGTTTTCTTGGAGTCGGTACCCGTATCGGAATAGATGCTCTTCATCGTTTCGTTGTTGTTGCAAAAAGCCTCGCTACGCGCATAGGCCAGCAGCGCGGGGCTGACATAGCTGACAGTTGTGCCGCCAATGATCTCCTGAAATTCGTCCGCTTCGCCGGAAGAGCGTTTTTGCGCCCCGGTCCGCAACAGCAGTTCGGCGACCTTTGCCGCATTGTCGACGACAGGCTGCATGTCGGTATAACCGGCGGCGACCATTGCTGCCGCATCAGGCGCCGTACGCCGTGCAAGCTCGGAACGGCAGGCGTAAACCAGCGCATCAAGTTTTCCGATCGCCGCAAGATTCTGCAGAATTGTCGCCTGGTTCTCAGCTGCCATCGCAGCATCGCCAGAAACGCCAAGTGGCTGCAGTGCATAGAGCGCAAGATTCTCACAGAACCGAACCGCTGAAACATAAAGCTTCTGCTTAACGGTTAAACCGTTCCAGACTGTTTGCGGATTGCCCCCGCCATCAGGATTATTGAGCACCGTCATGTCGGCACTGCTAGGTGCCACCATAACACGGTGATCGAGCACTGTTGTCGCCTTCATAAAGGCGTGGGCGAAATCCGGCTGTCCATCACCATCGACATCGGTCGTGTCCTCGAAGCACTGGCTGGTTGCTGGACTTGCTGCATTAATGGCGTCCCACCACGCTGACCCCATGTCGGTACGCAACAACTGCCCATTTTTACAATTGCGTTGAATAGTCGCCACGCGGGTCCGCGCCGGACTAAAATTGTGATTAAAGAATAAGTTAATGACACCATCCTGCAAATTAAAGGCAACAGCGCCTTCAAATTTTTCTTTAACCACGGCGATAGTGTTATTGATGGTCTGCAGACGGCAATTGACACTTTGCATATTAACGGTCTGATTGGCGCGTACATTATGGTATGTCTCACGCATCGCCACATAAGTATGGTGCTCCGCCTTGCTCTTGGCAGCATCCTGAGCCGCCGCAACCTGAGCCTGCTTGGCGGAAGCCGTCCCACCTCCCATCAGCCCAACCGCCGCGATAATCGCCTGCGCCGATGCCGCCATCGCACCGGTAAAGGCGGTCTTCTGCGCCGTAATCAATGGCGACAATGGGCAATTCGGACAGACCGCTTGAGCTTGCATCGAAACAAACGAAAGCAATAAAAGGGCCACCCCGGCATTACGCCAGCTGACAACACGGGTCCGCAAAATTCCTTTGAGCAAAGACACCATCATCATCCCCTGCAGCCCGCCCGCCTATTATTTGAGCAGATCGGTCAATCTATTTGCCTTAGGCTTGTTCGCCAAACTCGCCTTTTCGATAATCCCGTTCGCCTCGGCGCGCGTTGGTGTCGTCGCCTTGGCGACAAACTGCGGTCCGATCAGCGCAATAGCTGACACCATATTGTTGAACATCGAACGATAGATTTGCTCAGTTTCTTTATTCAGCATCTTCAGCTGCTCACACCGCAGTGCCACAGTCGCCTTATCGGAGTCTGCGCCGGTATCAGCATAAACAGATTTCATGACTTCACGATTGCTGCAAAAAGCCTCGCTGCGGGCATAAGCCAGCAGTGCCGGACTCACATAGCTAACCGTCGTACCCCCGACGATTTCTTGAAACTCTGCCGCTTCACCGCCTGAAGCCTTGGGTGCGCCGGTACGGATCAAAAGCTCTGCAACTTTTGAAGCATTATCAGCGACAGGCTGCATATCGGCGTAACCGGCACCGACCATCGCAGCAGCATCAGGCGCCGTTCGCCGAGCCACCTCGGAACGACATGCATAGACCAGCGCATCCAGCTTTCCTATGGCCGCAAAATTCTTCAAAATCACGGCTTGGTTCTCGGGCGCCATGGCGGCGTCGCCAGAAACTCCCAAGGGCTGTAGTGAATAGAGCGCCAGATTTTCACAAAAACGCACAGCCGAAACATACAGTTTTTGTTTTGAATTGAGCCCGTTCCATACGGTCTGCGGATTGCCGCCACCGTCCGGATTGTTCAACACTGTCATGTCGGCGTTCGATGGCGGCACCAAAACACGATGGTCGAGCACCGTGGAAGATTTAAGAAAGGCATGAGAAAAATCAGGCTGGCCATCACCGTCTACGTCGGTAGTATCTTCGAAGCATTGGCTTGTCGGCGGACTGGCGGCATTCATCGCCCCCCACCAGCCGGCCCCAAGATCCGCCTGCAAGAATTGTCCATTTTTGCAATTGCGTTGCAGTGTCGCAATCCGCGTACGCATCGGGCTGAAATTGTGATTGAAGAAAAGATTAATAACGCCGTCTTGCAGATTGAAGGCAACGGCCTGTTCAAATTTTTCCTGCACCACGGCCGCCGTATTGTTGATCGTATGCAGACGGCAATTGACGCTCTGCATATTCACGCTTTGATTGGCGCGCACACGATGGAAAGTCTCGCGCATCTGGACAAAAGTTTTATGCTCGGCTTCGCTTTTACCAGCGTCGGCAGCGGCGGCAACCTCGCCTTGCTTTGCTGCAGCATCGCCGCCGCCCTTGGCACCGACAGCTGCAACGACGGCTTGATACATAGCCGTCAAAGCCCCCGCAATCGCAGTCTGTTGTGCTGTTACAGCAGGTATTGCGGTACAAGTGACACAAAAAGCTTGTGCCACAGAAGGATGCCAAAGACTGGCCAGAGCAATCGCAGTGGCAAACCGTATAGTATTTCTTGGTCGCTGCTGGCCATAGATCATATCAAGTCAGCTCCGCTTCAGCGAATCCATAGATTACGGTTGGACGGGCGAAGAAACAACGGCCGCATCTTTTTGTGGCTGCGCCACCGCGTTCATCGTATTCAGCATTTCGTCGAGACGTACCGGCTTTTGATCGAAGCCGGGTACGTCGAGAGCGGCGTCCTGGAGCAACGGGGCTTGTTGTTGCCCGGGAACATAGCCAGCACGCGTCGCCGAGGGCGCGGAATCCGAGAAACCTGGAGTCTGGTCAATCGCCGCGACCGCTTCAATAAAGTTCTTCTTGCGCTGCGCTTCGTTCTTTTCCCATGTTGCCGCCATTTGCGCACAGGCAATCGCATTCGATGTTTTCTGCGAATCCGTACCCGTATCGCCATAACCAACGCATTTAATGCTCAAACCATAGTCGCGCGGATGGCGATCAATCACATATTGGCTAACCCAGGCCTTGGGCTTACCACCTGCTTGAATCGGGTTATTGGCCGCATAATCCGCAGGAGTAGCATAAGCATACAATTCGCGTGGATCAGCACCGCGCATATTGACAAGGAAATTAATGACTTTCTCACCGTCATCGATCAAAGCTTGGGCATGCGGTGACCCGCCAAGCAAAGTCGGATCAATCGCCGTACGGCGTGCCAATTCATTGACGCACATATCGCGGGCGCTCGACAAGGCCGAAACCGCGCTGAGATTTTGGGCAATAATGTTCATATTCGCAGGCGTCATCGCGGCATCATTGCGAATCTGTTGCGGCTGAATTTTGCTCAAGACAAGATTTTCGCAATAGCGCGTTGCCCCCACATACTTCTTCTGCTTATCGTTCAAGCCGTTCCATGCCGCAGCAACCGCAGCCGGCGTGCTCGCTTCAGGGTTGTTGAACATATTCATATCGGCCTGTGCTGGCGGAATAAGCACCGCACTATCAAGGATAGTCGATATTTTCAGAAAATCATGCACCGACGACGGGTCATCGATACAATTATTGGCCGTGAACCATGCTTGCCCAAAGTCACCGGGCGCCAGCTGACCGTTTTGGCACAGACGATAAAGCGCCCCAGCGGCGATACGTTGCTTGGTCACGCTCGGGTTAAAGAACAAACCATCAACGATCCCGCGTTCCTGCAGTTGCTTGACGGTCTTGGTGATATTTTCGGTTGCCGGCGTGATGAGGTTTTTGGTCGCGAGGCGGCAATTCGTGCTCTGCATATTAATCGTGTTTTCCGCCCGGACCTGGTGATAAGTCTCACGCATTTGCACGAATGTATTATGCTCAGCAGCGCTCTTCGCAGCGTCGACCGTCGCGGCCACCGGACCGTTCGTCGCAGCACCTTCACCGCCGCCCGCTTCACCAATCGCCGCCACAATGGCCGCCGTTGTTGCCGTGATCTGTGCAACTTGCAGACCGGTATTAATCGGAATTTGCACCGCGGCAGCACAGGAGTCGCAAGCCTGAACCGGCATACTAAGCGCCGATGTCGCCAGCAAGACAGCCATGAAACCAGTCTGTGGCATGCCAAAGGCGCGTTTTAATCCAAGCATCTGCGACTCCCTCGCCAATTATATCTTGTTATGATCAAGCTTTTACTTGATCACGTTCACGCGGCCCTGCCAGTTGGTGCCAGGCAAACTGGAACCATAGCTGAGCGGCGGCGTGGTCAGCGGCGGACCACCCGTAATCGTGACCAACGGCGTACCAGCGCAAGTCGCCCCCGGACTGCCAGCAAAACTGAAATTCGGCATCTTGATGTTTATGTTAAGCGGCGGAATACAGAGCACAGCCAAAGCGCTTTGAATCGCGCCGATAACGGCCTGACACACCGAATTAATGATGTCCGTGATCAATGTCGTGATCAGCGAGGTGATGGCCGCAATGATCGCCGACATGATCCCCGCCGCAATCGTTGAAGCAGCAGTGACAAGGCTTGTCATCGCTGTAATCTTGAACGGACAGAACCATGTATTACGAATTGTAGTGTTGACCTTACCCGCGCGGTCGAGGATATCGCCATCACGCGTTTGGTCCGCAAGTTCTTTTTCATAACGATCCTTGTAGGATCCAAGCGCATTATATTGCTCATAGACCACGTCATTATCGCAGGTCGATCCGATATTGGGGTCAGACGTAATATTGGTATAATTGGGATCGTCTGGCGTCACGGAAGCCGCCTGGGCTGTGCCCGCCTGGCACATCAGGGCAATCAGCATGACCGCGAGGCCACGCAAACAGAGCTGAACCCC
>JBDHTV010000125.1:0-5423 GCA_039808825.1 Bdellovibrionales bacterium
ACCGCGATCCGAAAGATCCGGTCGAAATGAAACGCTATCAGGCAATGCGTGACGAGGAGCAGAAGAAGCTGGAAACGCAATACCGGCAATCCGCCGTGCTGATGCCGCGCTGGCAGAAGACCGTCTGCGCCGCTTTCCCACTGCCGTCAGGCCTAACGTCGCGGCGCGTGATCTGGGATGACTTTGACCGGATTGCTCCGGTCAACTGCCCTGCCAGCCAGCATTGACGCCGCTTAATCGGCCAGCGCTGCCAATTGCCGCGTCGCCATGCTCAACATGGCGAGATCGGGCGTCGGCGCGGCGCGCACTTCCTGCATCATCTGCTCCGCCGCGCTTAAGCGGCTACCCAGCTGGTCATACCAGTTCTGCAGTCGCGCACCGTTCTTCCCTTTGCCCTTGAGGACCGCCGCTGTCAGCGCGCGCTGTACCGCGAAGGTATCGACGCTAAGCGCCACCGCTGCGTCGCGCTGCCACGGGCTTTGCGTCGGCAGCGTCTGCACCCGCTCGCGCAGCCATTCGAAACCGAAACGCTGATCGAGCTCAAAATAGACCTCGGCGGCATCGCCCATGCTGGCTTTGGACAGTGCGCTTTGCGTCTGCAGATCCGGCGCGGCGGCCAGTTGCGTCAGCAGCGTCACGCGCAAGGCCAGCGCCTGCGGCACGCCCTGGTCGACAAGTTTCTGCATCCAGCCTTGCTGCGTCTTGTTGAGCAGGTCGTTACCGGATTTCGCCAGCCAATGTTCAAGCGCGGCAATACCTGTCTTGTAATGGGCGATAAGTTTTTCGAGCTGGATACTCTCGTTATGCGCGACGAGGAACCACGGCACGACCCGGCGCAGGATCTGGTTGATGGCGAGGCGCATATTGGTTTGTGCGCCCGTCGGCACCTTATTGTCGAGCAGCCGGATTTCGCGCCACAGCCCGAGCAGATCGAACGCTTCCCGCGCCAGCAGATAGGCCTGCGTCACGTCGGCGGCGCTGCGGCCGCTACGTTCCGTCATGCGCATGACGAAGTGGATGCCGACATGGTTGATGAGGCTGTTGGTGACGGAAGTCGCGATGATTTCGCGCCGCAGCTGGTGCTGCTTGATGGCGGGCAAATATTTCTGCTGCATCACCTTGGGGAAATAATATTGCAGCTCGGCTTCCATGAAGCCGTCGTCGGGCAGGCGCGAGCCGAGTAATTGCTGATAGAGCCAGATTTTGGCGTAAGCCAGCAACACGGCGAGCTCGGGCCGGGTTAAGCCCTTGCCGAGGCGCTGACGTTCGGTAATGCCGTCCTCGTCCGGCAGGAACTCGACAGCGCGGTTCAGCAACCCGCTACGCTCCAGCATACGCATGACGCGGGCATGGCTGCCGAGCAGCTCGGGAGCCTGCGCTTCGGTGAGCGACAGGGCTTGCGTCTGCATGTAATTGTCGCGCAGAACCAGCTGCGCCACTTCGTCCGTCATGCTGGTCAGGAGCTTGTTGCGCGCGGGCAGCGAGAGCTTGCCGTCGCGCACCAGCTTGCTGAGCGCAATCTTGATGTTTACTTCGTGGTCGGACGTATCGACGCCTGCCGAATTGTCAATGGCGTCGGTATTGAGCTTGCCGCCTTTCAGCGCGTATTCCACGCGTCCGCGCTGGGTCATAGCGAGGTTCGCGCCTTCGCCAATGACCTTGGCGCGTAGCGTGTTGCCGTCAACGCGCAAAGCGTCGTTGGCGCGGTCGCCGACTTCTTCGTTGCGTTCGCTCACCGCTTTCACATAGGTGCCGATGCCGCCGAAATAAAGCAGCTCGACCGGCGCGCGCAGCATGGCCTGGATAAGATCGGCCGGCGACAGCGTATCCGCCGTGACGGCGTAAGCCGCCTGCATCGCGGGCGTGAGCTTGATGGTCTTGAGATTGCGCGGGAAGATGCCGCCGCCCTTGGAGATGAGCTTGGCGTCGTAATCGGCCCAACTGCTGGTCGGCAGATTATAAAGCCGCTGCCGTTCCGCGAAGCTCTTGGCCGGGTCGGGGTTCGGGTCGCAGAAGATATGGCGATGGTCGAACGCGCCAAGCATCCGCGTATGTTTTGACAACAGCATACCATTGCCGAACACATCGCCGGACATATCGCCGACGCCGATGCAGCTGAAATCTTCCTGCTGGATATCCTTGCCGAGCTCGCGGAAATGCCGCTTCACGGCCTCCCACGCACCGCGGGCCGTGATGCCCATATGCTTGTGGTCATAACCCGCCGAGCCGCCGGAGGCGAACGCGTCGCCGAGCCAGAAGCCATATTCGAGCGAAATGCCGTTGGCAATATCCGAGAACTTCGCGGTGCCTTTGTCCGCCGCGACGACGAGATAGGGATCATCGCCGTCATGGCGCACGACATTGGCGGGCGGCACGATCCTGCCGTCCTTCTGGTTGTCGGTAATATCGAGCAGGCCGCACATCATGATGCGGTAGCAGGCAATGGCCTCCGCGACCGGGTTTTGTGCGTTCGGCTGCTTGACGATAAAGCCGCCTTTCGCGCCCACTGGCACGATGACGCTGTTCTTGACCATCTGGGCCTTCATCAGGCCGAGAATTTCCGTGCGGAAATCGTCATGCCGGTCGGACCAGCGGATGCCGCCGCGCGCGACCTTGCCGCCGCGCAGATGCACGGCGTCGGTGCGTGTGCTGGCCACGAAGATTTCATAGAGCGGCCGGGGCAGGGGCAGCCCTTCAATCTCGGCGCAGTTGAACTTGATGGAGAGATAATCCTTCGGCTGTCCGTCGGCGCCCGGTTGGAAATAATTGGTGCGCAGCGAAGCTTTGATGAGATTCAGGAAGCGCCGGATGACGCGATCTTCGTCAAGGATAGGCACGTCGGCGAGCAGGGCTTGCGCTTCTTGCTCCAGCGCCAGGAACTGCTTGGCCGCGTCGCGCTGCTTGCTCGGATTATGCCGCCAGTCGAACTGTTCGATAACGATCTGCGTCAGGCGCGGATGCTTTGCCAGCGTTGCGATCATCATCTGGCGGCTTTGCGGCGAGCGGATCTGGTGTGCATATTTCGCGAGCGTGCGCAGCACGTTCACTTCGCGCCACGGCAGCGCCGCGCGCAGTACCAGCTGGTTAAACCCGTCATCCGGCACCTTCTGCGACCAGACTTGGCGGAAGGCTTCTTCGAACAGGCTTTGCACCTTATCGAGCGCATGCGGCAGCGTATGCTGAATCTGCACGACGAAATCATGCAGCCAGATCGGCTGGGTCGAACCCAGCGGGCTGATGATATAGGGGCCATGATGGATGGTGACAAAGAGCCCCATATTCTCGATCATCGGCAGCACGCGCGACAAGGCGAGCGGCTCGCCCTGGTGATAGATGCGCAGATGGATGCCCGGCTCGTCCTCGTCGTCGATCTGGCGCAGGATCACGCCGATCGGCTGCTGGCTCATACCCTCGATGATCGGGATATCCTGCAGCGCGACGCTGACATGCGTCGCCTCGCGGTAGTTGAGCGGGAAGGCGTTGTTGTAGCGTTCCGCCAATACACGGCCTGCGGCCACGCCATGCTGGCTGTGCAACTGGTCGCGCAACCTGTCGTTCCACGGGCGGGCAAGATCGCGCAGCTCCTGCTCCAACGCTTGCATATCGACCTTCGGCACGTTGCCGGGCACCGTCGCGACATGCATCAACACGCGCGCGAGCGGACTGCTGTCGATGCGTACGTCGAAATTCTTGACCCGGCCCGCGAAGCTGGCCTCCAGCACCTGCTTAAACTTGGCGCGCAGGCTCGAGTCGTAATGATCGCGCGGCACATAGATGAGGCAGGTGACATAACGGTCGAACGAGTCATGGCGCGTGAACAGCGCCAGCTGCTGCCGCTCCTGCAGCCGCAAAATGCCCATCGCATGGTCATAGAGCATATCCTCGCTGATCTGATACATCTCGTCGCGCGGATAATTGTCGAGGATATGCGTGAGCGCCTTGCCGTCATGGCTGACGGGGTCAAGATTTGCGCGCGCGAGTACCTTGCTAACCTTCTGGCGCAGGAACGGGATTTCGCGCGGGCTGCGGGAATAAGAGAAAGAGGTGAACAGGCCGACGAACAGATGCTCGCCGATCATTTTGCCGTCACGATCAAAACGCTTGATGAAAATGCCGTCCATCGGTACCGGGCGGTGGACCGTGGCGGGCAGATTGGTCTTGGTCACCAGCATCATGCGCGGTTCCTGCATGAAATGCTGAACTTCGGAGGGCTGTGCGGCGAGATCGCGCAGATTGTTGAAGACGTAGATGTCGTCGTTGCGCAGCACGCCAAGACCGCTCTTGGGCGTGATCGCCAGCTCAAGCTTCTTGCCGTTCTTGATCAGGTCGATGGTGCGATAACCGAGGAAAGTATAGTGATTGTCGCGTAACCAGAGCAGGAAGCTGCGCGCTTCGTCCGTCTCGATGCTCGGAATAGGCGAACGCGCGCTGAGGTCGATTTCCTCGATCACGGTCTCGATCTTGGCCAACATGCTGCGCCAGTCGCCGACCGCCGCGCGCACATCGGTGAAAACCTCGTCAAGATGCGCCGTCAGCGCTTTGAGCTGTTGCTGGTCGCGGATTTCGTCGCATTGAATATGCATGCAGGATTCCGCGATCGTGCCGCGTAGCTCCTGGTTTCCGCTGATTTCGAGCAATTTGCCGCTCGCGTCGCGTTTCACGCGCATGATCGGGTGCAGCACCAGATGGACGGTCAGGCCGAAACTGTTGACAGCACCCATCGCGGAATCGACAAGGAACGGCATATCTTCATGCACAATTTCGATGACGCTGCAATTATGGGCCCAGCCGTCATCCTGCTCGTCGGGATTAAACACCCGAACAAGCGCCTGTCCGTTTTTGCGTTGTTGCATGAATTGCCAGAAAGCCGCGCCAATCGCCTTGCGGCGCGGGCCGGTGAGCACCGCGGCGTCGGCTGCGCTCAAATCGCTGAAAAGCTTGTTATTGAAATCGCCGGGGGGAGAGGCTTGCACCGCGGCGGTCTTGCTGGTTTTCGTCCCGGTCTTGGTGGTGGTGGCGCGGGCCATGAGAACTCCTCGGCATATCGGGCTGGCAATGCATAAAATGGGGGCGGAGGCCCCTGAATGATTCAGCGGTTTTTGTAGCAGAAAGGCTCCGCTGGCAACAGCCCCCGCCTGAGCAGATGCAAAGCGTGTTATGAAATTTTCGTGCGGCGCGGTGGTGCGAAGATGAAACTAATTGCCCGAAAATAAATCCCACAACATTTTCACGTTCAACGTGATAATGAGCAAGGCGCAGAACCATGCGGTCAAATGCATGAGTGGCCGATTGACGAATTGCGCGCCCATCAGCTTGCTATTGCTCGTTGCTTGCAGAAGCGGAATAATCGCGAATGGCAGCTGTAAACTCAGCACAACCTGGCTCATCACCAGTAATTGCCCCGTTCCCTGCGCGCCATAAAG
>JBDHTV010000126.1:0-5393 GCA_039808825.1 Bdellovibrionales bacterium
GAACTGGTAGACGCGCAGCGTTGAGGTCGCTGTGGGAGAAATCTCGTGGAAGTTCGAGTCTTCTCGACCGCACCAATACCTTTTCTGACGAAATCCATTTTCGTCTAAATTACAAACAAAAACATAGTGTTGTATAACTACAGGCGTCCAAGGACGTCTGAGGGTATTTACGAGCATCCGGGGGTAAACAAACGCAACAAAATTCGCGCAGCCTATAAACCAGCAACGTCGTGAGCCTGTAAATCAGCCCATCGTCTCAGGACGTCTGAGGATGTCTAATACCCAAAAACTGCAGCCAGCCTCCTCTATATAGGAAACAGACTCTGTGAAATGCAGGGATATGCTGGAAAGAGCGAACTTAGGCGACGACTCAGGATCCGGAAGCATTTTTCTTCGCCTGCAGCAGCAATTCGAGCGCGACTTCGGCAGGTCCGGGAATGGCCGTTGCGCCAGATATCCAGCGCCGGACCGTACTGCCGTCGACGCGCAGGGCTTTGGCAATTTTGGTTTGCCAGCCCCACGCGCCGAACAGCTCTTCGCCTATATGCCGCAGCTCGTCTGGAGTCATCCCGAATCCTCCCGTTAAGCCCCGCTTCCGGCTAACCCGCCTCCCTGATGAAATCCATCACCAGTTGCGGCGCAGCGGCGTCGAAACCGGCGACACCGAAGGACAAACGATCGGCGGGGTCGCAGACCGTTCCGCTATTCGCAGCGGTCGCCATGACGACCAGCTTGGCTCGCGGATTGATCCGCTGGCGGTACTGATGCAGAGCCCGCACTGTGTGCTGCTTGCCTGCCCAAGTTTCATTATCGGTCAGGATAATGAAGGCATCGACCTCCAGCTTCCGTTCCAAAGCATAAGTCACTGGCAGCGACAGATCGGTACCACCACCCCACTTGGCAACGCTGGCCACGACATCGTCCAGACGTTGCTTGGGGGTGACCGTAAACTCCCGCGCTTCGGTATCGAAAGCCATGACATGCGTCTTGGGCTCCGTCCGCACCAGGAAGGTCGCAACCGCCGCCGCCGCTTCTACGGCAGACAGTATCTTCGATCCGGCACAACGTGTGCCGCGCATCGACCCTGACACGTCAACCCCAACCAGAATCCGCGCGTTCGTTGGCACCACCGTCGCAAACGAAGCTTCAAAGGCATCATCCAGCGCTGCCACGATCGGCGCCACCGGTGTCCAGGTCAAAGAACCCAACTCACCGCGCCCCTTGGCATAGGTACGCATCGCCAACAGCAATTGGAACGGATTGATCCGCGCCTTCATCAACTGCTCACGATCACGCAAACGCTCCGCGACATAGTCGGACGCCGCGCCGAAAGGCTGCAACAACCCGATCTGGCTCATCTTGCCAAGATTACGGATCATCGCCGTCATCGGCATATCGACCAGAAGGGCATCCCAGACTTCGGCGCTCTGCAGCGCTTCGGTCGGAACCGCTTCGCGCGGCAGCGAATATTGCCGCACAATGGCCGCGACCGCTTCCGCCGACGTTGCTTCCTTGGCTCGATATTTGCCTTCGATCAAACGCAGTCGCCGTGCCGCGGCAATGGCTTCCGGTTTTTCCGGATGCACGATCCAGTCGATGACCGCGCGCCGTTCCGCATCCTCGCCCACTTGCGGGTGGGCAAGGCGCAGCAAGTCACGCAAGGCCCAGCCTTCGCGCTGCGCGTACTTCACCGCCTGCAGCGTCAATGGCTCGACCGGCATATCGCTGAACCACTTGCCCACGGCTTTCCGCAGCGCGCGGCCCCAGCCGCGCAGGCTGTTCACATATTCCGCGAATTGCAGCAAATGCGTGCCCGTGCGCGCGACTTTCGACAAGGCGGCCAATGCCGCTTGACGCGTCGCCTGATCATCGCAGGACGCCGCCAAAGCCAGTGCCAGCAACGCGGCATCATTCTTCGGCGCGCGTCCGGACTTGCTGATCGCGACGATGCGTTCGACGACCTTGAGACCATCGGTGACCAGCAGGCGTTGAATCGCCGCTGCATTATCCTTGGTTAACTGCACCGGCGTAACGTAATATGTTCCCGCCTCGGTTCCGAGCAGCAGGAAGCGGTCAAGCAGCGCCCAATCGTCGATGGCAAAAAAATAGCCCCCGGCGTTGTTCGGCACCTGGCCCGGCAACGGTTCGGTCTGCGGGGTCTGCCCGCGCAGTGTCGGAAATACGTTCTGAAGAATTGCCTTATAGCTCATTTTCTTGACCTCATAATGTTATGAGGCGAGCTTGGTTCGGCGCACGCAACGTCATGCACCCCGGCAAGCGGGGCGTTGACATGTTGCGAGGACCGGACGTCAGGCCCGCCTCGTGTATCATGCGGATATGGCTTGAAGCTCGTCTGGGCGCACCGGCCGTCCTTATCGGTTGCCCGGTGTCTGATCGCCAGATCAGAAAGTGCCCGCGTGGTGGCGATAAACGAACTTCTTCGACCCGCATGTGCGGCTTGCGCCGCCAAACTGCGCCGGGTCCAGACGGACATGGGGTGAAGCCGGGCACCCCTTGCGGGGTCTGTTGCTCTACCCAACTGAGCTACGGAGCCGAAGCACCGACCGGATTCGAACCGGCGACCCACAGATTATCAATAACCCGACTTCGACGGCCCGTCTGGAACCGGCGCAGCCTGCTGTGGAAAGAGCCACCCGGACGTGTTGTGTCTGTCGGTGTCCCCAAAGGGACCGTTTTGCAGACGGTAACCGACAAACTCCGGCCCGGATGGCGTATTCCGGTGTTGGGCGTGTTTTCGTTTAAGGAACTTCGCCTGATGCTGAAAACCAGCTACCTCAGGTCCTATCGATAATCCTCAAACAGCGGCCCAACACTTGCAATTTAGTGCAAAATGCACTAAGCCGTCAAGCGTTAAATAAAAATCAAGTGAGTTATAAAATGCAGATTATCGCAGAAGACAACAAGCGGCCCATCAAGGCGTGGATCGACGGCGTCGAACTGGAAGACGCAGCCCGCGAGCAACTGCTCAACGTCGCAGCCCTGCCTTTCATCTATCCGCATGTGGCGGTGATGCCGGACGTGCACTGGGGCAAGGGCGCAACCGTCGGCTCGGTTATCCCGACCAAGGGCGCGATTATTCCGGCGGCCGTCGGCGTTGACCTGGGCTGCGGCATGGCTGCGGTGCAAACGACGCTGCGCGCCAGCGATCTACCAGATTCACTCGCCAACCTGCGCAGCATGGTCGAGCGCAAGGTACCGGTCGGCAATGGCGGCGGCGGGGACCACAAAGAAACCCCGGCACGTATCCTCTCTGCCTTGCGCGACATGAAGCTCGCCGAACGGCTTGAAAAGATTCTGGCCAAGCACCCCAAGATTCGTGGCGACAAGCTCACGCAACAGCTCGGCACGCTCGGCGGCGGCAATCACTTCATCGAAATCTGCCTCGATGAGGCCGACACCGTGTGGGTGATGCTGCATTCCGGCTCGCGCGGCACCGGCAACCTGATCGGCAGCTATTTTATCGAGCGCGCACGCGAGGAACTCCTGCGCCGCGAGCTTGGCTATCATATGCCCGACCGCGATCTGGCCTTCTTTATCGAAGGCGAGCCGCTGTTTGACGACTATGTCGAAGCCGTGAGCTGGGCGCAGGATTACGCCCGCGCCAACCGCGAAATGATGATGGAGCGCGTCCTGTTGACGCTGCGGGAATCCGGGCTGCCGTCGTTCCAGCTTGGCAAGATGGCGGTGAATTGCCACCATAACTATGTGCAGCAGGAACAGCATTTTGGAGAAAATGTCTGGCTGACCCGCAAGGGTGCCGTGAGCGCCCGCGCCGGCGAATATGGCATTATTCCCGGCAGCATGGGTACACGCAGCTATATCGTGCGCGGCAAAGGCAACCCCGACAGCTTCTGCTCCTGTTCGCATGGCGCGGGTCGGCGCATGAGCCGGGCGGAAGCCGCCCGCCGCTTCTCGGTCGCTGACCATATCGCGGCAACCCAAGGCATCGAGTGTCGTAAGGACCAGGCGGTGATTGACGAAACGCCGATGGCCTATAAGGATATCGACGCCGTCATCAAGGCACAGGATGCCTTGATCGAAGTCGTCCACACCCTGCGGCAAGTTTTGTGCGTGAAGGGATAGCGTACTATGTTACTGACCATCACGACAACGCATCAACCGGCAACCGACATCGGCTTTCTGCTTCATAAGAACCCGGAAAACCTGCACAGCGTAACGATGAATTTCGGCACGGCGCATGTGTTCTACCCTGAAGCTAGCCCAGAACGTTGCACGGCAGCGCTGCTGCTTGATGTCGATCCAGTCAAACTGGTGCGCAAAGCCTCGCAAGGCGAAGGCTTCGCGCTGGAACAATATGTGAACGACCGGCCTTATGTCGCCTCGTCCTTCATGAGCGTGGCAATCAATAAGGTCTTCGGCACGGCCTTTTCCGGCAACAGCAAGCACCGCCCGGAACTGGTCGATGCAGCGTTGCCGCTTAGCGTCAAGATTCATGCCCTGCCCTGCCGTGGCGGCGAAGAGCTTTTGCATCGCCTGTTTGGCCCCTTGGGCTATGCGCTAGGCTATGAAGCACTTTCGCGCTTTGTTGCGCACGACCCGCTTTATCGCGTGCACGAAGCCGTTTTTGGTGTTCTCGCTTTGGAAAGCGAACCCGTCGATCCGCGCTTATAGCTTAGTTTAAGGAAGCATCTGTGCTCGAGACCATCGTTAAAATTAAATTCGGTTCGCACCTGTATGGCACTTCGACACCAGAGTCTGGCCTCGACATAAAAGCTGTCTATATTCCAAGTGCCTCCGATATCTTGCTTCAGCGCATCAATCCCGTCGCTGCCCAACATCGTCTTAAGCAGCATGGCGAGAAGAACACTTCTTCTGATACGGATTTTGAGGCCTACAGCCTGCAGCGCTATCTGGAATTGCTGGCTGAAGGGCAAACCGTGGCGCTCGACATGCTGTTTGCACCAGATTCCGCGATGTTGGAGGAGCCCCATGGACTCTGGCGCGAGATACAATCTCTGTCTCCACAACTGCTGACACGCGGTGCAACCGCCTTCGTGCGCTATTGTCGGCAACAGGCCAATAAGTACGGCATCAAAGGTTCACGGGTCGCGGCTGTGCTAGACGATATTCATACTCCGCAAGAAGAATTACAAAAATTTCATTGGTTGCATGAGGCAGGCGCGCTCACTGATTTAGAGTACGCCGCTTTCAAGGAGCGCATCGTCAATACGACGCTAAATAAGACGAATCCGCCAGAATCACAAAAGATAGTGCTTAACTAATCTGGCTTTGTTTTGGCCGTATACTGACAGGCACGAAGTAGAACAGACTCAGGACCAGCAGGCCGAAGGCGATATAGGCCGTGTTGAAGACCCATTGCGGGTAGGAATGGAACAAAGCACGGCTGACCC
>JBDHTV010000127.1:0-5366 GCA_039808825.1 Bdellovibrionales bacterium
ATACCCAACCCCCATCCTGCGCGGCTGCGTATGAGCTTAATACCAAAAGGGTGATGATGTTGCGTTTGCTTAACGTGCTCGCCTTAATAGGAATCTGTTTTTTATGTGGTCATACATTCGCTGCAACGCAAGAGCAGCTGATCGTTCTGCATGATACAACCGCAACGGAAACCCGTCTGCTGGATCAATATTTCGCTCAAAACTATAGCCGGCACTTCACGTCCGCGGAACGCACGGACTATGCGGCGCGCGGTCTCAAGCCGTCCTATCGCGTTGCGGAGATTGCGGTCGCTGCACCGATTGACAAAATTTATCTCATGGCATTGGAGTTCTCGCCTTTCTGCGGCACACTCGGCTGCCCTTTTATCGTGCTGCGGCAACAAGCGGATGGCCGCCTGCAAAAATTGGGCGAAACCAGTACCGGCGAACCGATGCTGTTGTTGCCCAGGCAGGATGACGCGTTGCCCGATCTTTTGATCGGTACTCACCGCTTGCATTGGCAAGGGCAGGGCTATGCGGAGCAAACGGAACCTACTGCGACGCGCGCGCATTTCGCTTTCGTGGCCTGCACACTCCGGGCGCGTCAGGACACAAAAGCGGGCAAGACGCTTTGCTTCGGGCATCCCACTCAGCGTCAACAAGCATTTTTTGCCGCGCTTTATCGCCGTGACGCTGTCACGCCGACCGGCCAGTCGCGGCGCGGACAGGAACGGGAAATCACGGCGGTGGTGTCAGCCGATATGAATGAAGATGGGGTCATGGAATATCTCGTCTATACCAAGCATGGAGCCAATGGCGCCTGTCCGGGCTGCGTCCGGATTTGGCAGAACCAGTCCGGAGCTTGGCATGACATTGGCGGCGCTGTCACCAACGCGTCGATCATGGATGGCCTGCAGCTGCTGCCGCATCAAACCGGCGGCTATCATGATCTGCAAGCGGCGGAGTGGCTGGCGCAATGGGATGGCGCAAGCTATCGCATCCAGCCGCTGCCTTAAAGCGCACTCAATCTGCAACACGCAACCGGAGCCCTCATGATAACGGATATCATCGCCGCGGTCGTCGGCCTGCTCGATAAAATCATCCCGGACCCCAAAGTGCGCGAGGAAGCGAAGCTCAATCTGCTCAAGGCCGAGAACCAGCAAACGCTGGAAGAGATCAAAATCCAGCTCGCCGCCATTCTCGCTGAGGCGCAAAGCCCGGACCCGTGGACCAGCCGTGCGCGCCCAGCCTTCCTCTATGTCGTTTATATCATGCTGCTCGCCGCGATCCCGATGGGCATCGTCCACGCGCTGGCGCCAGCAACGGCTGCCGATATCACCGCCGGCTTTCAGGCCTGGCTCAAGGCCATTCCGGAATCGCTGACCCAATTATTCGGCGTGGTGATGTTGGGCTATATCGGTGGGCGCAGCTGGGAGAAGGTGCGCGGTGCGAGCAAATGACGCGCTAGTCAGCCCACCAGCTGCTGCCGGAACGGATGCGCCGCATAGGTGCCGAGTATCTTGACCTCATGCGCAAAGAAACCGAGTTCCTCAAGCGCGTGGCGCATCGGCACCGTTTCCGGATGCCCGTCGATATCGAGATAGAATTGCGCGGCAGTGAAATTGCCATCCACCAGATAGCTTTCAAGCTTCGTGATGTTGATGCCGTTGGTCGCGAAGCCGCCGAGCGCCTTGTAAAGCGCGGCGGGCACGCTGCGCACGCGGAAGATCAGCGACGTGACGCAGGGCAGGTTCGGCGCGGGCTTGGCCGCTTCGCGCGCCAGAATCAGAAAGCGCGTGGTGTTGCCGCGCATGTCGGCGATGTCGCTGGCGATGCTGACTAGCCCATAGAGCTGCCCGGCGAGCGTCGAGGCGATGACGGCGGTGCTGCGATCCTGCTGCGCGGCGAGATTGGCCGCAGCCTGCGCGGTGTTGTTTTCCGCGACCGGTTGCATCCCGTGTTTTTGGATGAAGCCACGGCATTGCGACAGCCCCTGCACATGGCTCTTGACCGTCTTGATTTCGGCAAGCGTCACGCCCGGCAGCGCCAGCAGCTGGTGCTCGACCGGCTGGTAATGCTCGCCCACGATGAACAGCCCGCCCTGCGGCAATAGGTGATGCACGTCGGCCACGCGGCCTGCGATGGCATTATCGACCGGAATCATCGCCCGGTCGGCCGTGCCCGCGCGGACAGCGGCAAAGGCTTCTTCGAAACCGAGACAGGGCAGCGTGGTGTCGTGCGGAAAGACCGCCCGGCAGGCCAGATCGGCATAGGAGCCGAGCGCCCCGCCGAAAGCGATTGTCAATTGTCCGGTCATAATCTGCCTGTTTCCGTCCCTAACCTGATTTGGTCCCTGAAAAGCGACCCGCTGCGGCAATCCGCCGCTGCCGTTTTTCCCATATTTTCCCTACACTAAACCACTCCGGCACGGGGTTTGGCAACCGGCTTGCGATGCCTCTCGACAATCGGGGCCGAAACGCCTAATTTCCGCGCCATCATTCCATGTCTGCGCCCCGGTTGGCGGCGCGCCAGGCGGGCAGTGCCGTCATCAGGAGCAGTGACTATGAGCTTTCAGTTCAACAAAATTCTCGGCGCGTTCCTTTTCGCCATGCTGGTCGCCTATATGGCGGGGTTCGTCGCGCGTGAAACCGTCCATGCCGAAGAATCCGACAAGCTGGCCTTCCCGGTCGGCGATTTGAAGATCGCCGAGGCGACGCCCGCCGCAGGCGCGGCGGCTGCCGAAGCGCCGAAGGCCGAGCCGATCGAGCCGTTGCTCGCCGCCGCCGATGTTGCCGCGGGGCAGAAGACGGCGCGCGCCTGCACCGCTTGTCACAATTTCGACAAGGGCGGCGCGGCGAAGGTCGGCCCCGCGCTCTGGGGGGTCGTCGGTCGCGCGGTCGCCAGCACGGGTTTTGCCTATTCGGATGGCATGAAGAGCCATGCCGATCGCAAATGGACCTATGACGAGCTGAACCACTTCCTGTTCAATCCGAAAGCGCATGTGCCGGGCACCAAGATGGCCTTTGCCGGCATCAAGGACACCAAGGAACGCGCTAATGTCGTCGCTTATCTGCGCAGCCTCGCGGATACGCCGGAAGCGCTGCCCAAGTAAGGATGAGCGAGCGCGCCGCGCCAGTCCCTGCCGAGCGGGTCGCACTCGCGAACCGGCTGGCCGATGCCAGCGGCGCAGTGATCCGCCCTTATTTCCGCACTTTGCCTGGTGTGATGATCAAGGCGGACGCCACGCCGGTCACGCTGGCTGATCAGGGCGCCGAACGCGCCATCCGCGATCTGCTCGCGGTCACCGCGCCCGATGACGGCGTTTGGGGCGAGGAATATGGTCAGGAACGGCTCGACGCCGAATGGGTCTGGGTCATCGATCCGATTGACGGCACCAAGGCCTTTGTCGCGGGCAAGCCGCTTTTCGCCACGCTGATCGGCCTGCTGCACTGGGGCCAGCCTGTGCTGGGCGTGATCGACCAGCCGGTGCTGCGCGAGCGCTGGATCGGCGGGCAGGGCCACCCGACGACGCTGAACGGCGCGCCGGTCAGAACCGCTGCCTGTGGCGACCTTGCCGAAGCGCGCTTCAATACCACTTCGCCGCGCATGTTTGCTGACGCCGACATCGCGCCCTATGAACGACTGATGCCGGCGACACGCCAGCAGACTTTCGGCGGCGACGCCTATGCCTATGCGCTGCTGGCCTCCGGCTTCATCGATATCGTGCTTGAAACGCAACTGAAGTTCCATGACTTCGCCGCGCTCGTGCCGGTCATCACCGCGGCAGGCGGCATCGCGACCGATTGGGATGGGCTGGCGCTGACCGCGGAAAGCGGCGGTGACGTGCTGGCCAGCGCCAATGCAGTGCTGCATGAGCAGGCCTTGGCCCGTTTGCGCGGTTAACGCCAACCGAACAATCAATTTGCATCGCGCGACGCCTGCGGCCACTATGGCCCCTTTCGGGGTTGGGAGCCAATGGCGCATAAAATCATTATCGGGGTCATGGGGCCGGGCGAAGTCTGCCCTCCTGCCGTCGCGGAAGCCGCCTATCGGTTGGGCGGCCTGCTGGCGCGCGAAGGCTGGGTCACCTTATGCGGTGGCCGTGATCAGGGCGTGATGGATGCGGTGAGCCACGGCGCGAAAGCCAACGGCGGCCTCACGGTCGGCATTTTGCCCGCGCCGGGCCAGTCAATCGGCGCCGCGATCGATATTCCAATCGTCACCGACATGAATATGGCGCGCAATAACATCAATGTCGTGAGCAGTGCCGTTGTCGTCGCCTGCGGCATCGGCGTCGGCACGGCATCGGAAATCGCGCTCGCGCTATGCGCCGGGAAGCATGTCATCATGTTGCTGCCCGACCCCAACGCCTGGCAGCTGTTTCATGGCCTGCGGCCGCAGCTGACCCATGCCGCGCATACGCCGGAAGAAGTGATGCCCATCATCCGCCGTCTGCTGACGGAGCGCTAGATCATGCTGCGCACCGCCGCCTTTTTCGGCCTCTTCGGTCTTGCCGCCGCGATCGGGTTGATCGTCTGGCAGGGCTATGACCAAGTGCTGGCCGCTTTCGCGCAGGCGGGCTGGGGTATCGTGCTCGCCAACCTGTTCCATATCGTGCCGATGGCGCTGGCCTCCTATGCCTGGGTGCTGCTGTGGCCGGGGCGCAAGCGGCCAAGCGTCGGCTTCATGACCTATGTCATGTGGATCAGGGCTGGCGTGAACAACCTGCTGCCCGTTGCGCGCGTCGGCGGCGAGATTGTCGCGGCCCGGCTGCTGATCCGGCATGGCTGGCGCCGCGCGCCAGCCATTGCGAGCGTGGTGGTCGAGACCACCATCTCCGTCATCACCGTTTTCCTGCTCATCGTCTGCGGCATCATGCTGCTGACCGCGCATGACCCCAATACGCATACGCTGACCCGTCTTGTCGTCGGCGCGCTGGTGTCGCTGCCCATTATCGTGCTGCTCGTGCTGTTTCAGCGCTATGGCGCCTTCAGCCTGCTGGCGCGCATCGCGCACCGTATGGTCGGCAATCGCTGGGGCAACCTGGTGCGCGACACCGCACGTCTTGACCGCGCCGTGCTGCTCATGTACCGCCGCCCACGCCAGCTGCTCGCCAGCGGCCTCTGGATGTTTGTTTCCTGGTGCCTGGGCGCGGTCGAAATCTGGCTCGCGCTCTATTTCCTCGGCGTGCCGTTGAGCCTGCGCGATTGTCTGATTATCGAGGCGATGATCCAGCTCGCGAGCAGCGCCGCCTTCATCATGCCCGCCGCGCTCGGCGTGCAGGAAGGCGCGTTCCTGTTCTTCGGCGCGATGCTCGGCCTGCCGCCTGACAAGGCGCTGGCGCTGGCGCTGATCCGCCGCTGCCGCGACCTGATTCTCTA
The DNA here is from genome assembly GCA_039808825.1 of Bdellovibrionales bacterium. Classification (GTDB taxonomy): domain Bacteria; phylum Pseudomonadota; class Alphaproteobacteria; order UBA9219; family RFNS01; genus JAGOHT01. Next base: position 5,361 of record JBDHTV010000127.1, read on the forward strand.
TGTTCC
>JBDHTV010000128.1:0-5313 GCA_039808825.1 Bdellovibrionales bacterium
ACTGCCCTGGCTGCGATTGCGTTTACCAGCCAATTTTAGCGTCTGACCGTCCCTTTGTCTTTCGCGCTTTTAGTTTCGTGGTTTTTCTTCCGTTGTTGACGGCATAGGGGACTTAAATCCTATGTATTCAAGAGTATCCTTGAGTAAATATCGTGAAAAATGGCTAGCTAATACGGCCTCACCATAAGCGAGAAGTTGGTTGTCGTCGGTTACAACCTCCCCTTTTTGATCGAAGAGTTTTAACTGATCTTTGTCCATGAGAATTGCACCAAGCACTGCATCCTCAGAGTAGCCTCGCAAGATCGGGTTGCGAGCAAATCCCGGCCAGGATTTCCCGAACGCAATATTAGAGTTCTTTGTGCCAAGCAAAATGCCGGTTGTGGATGCGGGATCAATCCAAAGGAAACTATTAGGAAAAACTTGGCGAAAGGTCCGAATAATAGATGCCGTATAGTGGGGGGATTCTAGATGGAATGGGATCCATTGCGCGACAATCCCATCCGAAGTGAGATGTTGATAAGCAAGTTCATAAAACTCTTTTGAGTAAAGAGCATTTACCCCTGCAAAACTCGGGGGCATTGGCTCCAGCGTGATGACATCGTATGTTTTTTGCACGCGCCGCATATAGGCGCGGCCATCCATGATGGTGGGATGCACGCGCGGATCTGCTAGTACATTCTCGTTGCGGTCAAAATTATGTCCAAGCTTAAGCACGCGCGGATTGATGTCTACCAGGTCGACGGATACAGGATTTTCCTTGCGCACTGCATTTACTGTCTGCCCGGTGCCGAAACAAATGACCAATGCCTGTTGCGGGTTTGGATGCAGCAGCATGGGGAGATGGCCCATCCAAGCCATATAAGTGTCCGCGCTGGTATGCAACTGATCGAACTGTGATGCAGCAACGAATCCATCGATAACGAGGGCGCGCCCATGATTGTTTGGCCATTCGATTGCGGTAACGGTAGCTTCCGGGCCCTCATAGGACTCTAATATTTTGTCCGGCATCACTCCCTTGAAGCGCACAAAACCCTGCACGCGAAGCGTGCCGATACCGGACTGGAACACGGCAGCAACAGCAATACTGCACATGAGTATTGCTACCAAATAGAAGCGCCATTTCCGCGCTGTTAAAAAGAAGCCCGTGATGCCTATGATTCCGCCAGCCAGCCATGCGGTGCGCACAGCCCCGATCGTTGGTAAAAGGACCCAGGCCGCCCCGATGGCACCCACAATCGAGAATAATGTGTTTGTTGTATAAAGCAGGCTCCAACGCCTTGGGCTTTGCTGGCTGTCCATGACCCAAGGCAGCCCAATCCCAAGCAGAAATATAGGCGGCCCAATCACAATAAGCGTCATAAAAAAGAGCTGAAACAGTACCAGGTAGACTTGCGCAAAATAAGAATCAATAAGATCGAAACGCTCGATCAGTGGCGTAGCCAATAAAATGAGACTGCCAGAAATAGCAACCATACTTCCAAGAATTGTGGGGTTATGCTTTCGCAAGTAGGGAGTGATGCGTCCAGCCAGACCAAGCGCGAGAAGCATACAAGCCAGCATGACGGCAAACACATCGGTTGTGCTCCGGAATGCGGCGGTAAGCATACGAAACCAGGCGATTTCAAGGGCGAAAGTAGCAAATCCTGTGACAGCTACCAGCAAGATTTCGGTTGCTGGGCTCAGGCCTGATGGTAAGCTCTTGATGCTGTTGTTGACGTCTGGTTCAGTGAAAACAGAGGAAGATTTTTTTTGTAAGGCAATCGCGCATACGCCAATCAGTATATTGATGCTTGCGGCAATCCATGATGCGTGAAGCAGCCCAAACATTGGGATGAGTGAGAAGGCGATGATAAGTGTGCCGCCGGCAGCCCCGAGCGTGTTAAGACCATACAGGGTGGCTACAGAAGAGCTATGCTGGCGTGCAATAAGCCCAAAAACTGGAAAAGTCGCCCCCATACACAGGGTTGGCACACCTAGGACGGCTACAATGCTTAAAATGTGTAGAAAACTATAAGCATGGAATATATTACGATAGATCCATTGGTCCAAAATGGAGACCTGTTGGAATGCTAAAGGCAACCCTAACCCCGCCAGTCCGATGGTGATCTCAAGCAAGCCATATATCCACAGCGGCTCAAGGGTGGTTTTGGCTTTTAAGTAGCGGCCCATCAGAAGCGACCCGACACTCATCCCGCCAATTGTGCTGGCTAATGTCAGGGCTGTGCCGAGCGCCGATACCCCGAGAGCTAACGATGAATGTAGCTGCCACAAGACTTCCCAAGAAAGTGCGGCAGCACCTGAAGCTAGTATCATGACATGAAGAATGGACTGTGAAAATCGTGTAGCCTGTCCATCCCGTGTAGCCATGCTTGTCCCGCCAGTTTCTCTCTAAGATATATGAGGGGTATCTAATCGTGGGGGCGAGAGCTTGGCAATAGTTACATGCACATTGCTGCTAACGTTCGCTAAAAATCAGCAACACACCGTCAACCGGCTGGCCTTTTTCCAGCCGTGGCGTGCAGGCCTGCTGCAAGCGGAGCGTCAGTCCGTGCGCCGCCGCCAGCCCGGTCAGATAATCGGGCCGATGGGCGGTGCGGCGCTGCGGCTGCAGCACCCAATCTTCCGGGCCATCATGACGCTCGATGGTGAGCGCGAATAGCCCTTGCGGCGCGAGATGCGTCCGTATCTGGGCAAACAGCGGCTCGAGTGCGCCGAGATAGACCAGCACGTCGGCGGCGACGATCAGGTCGAAATATTCATGCAGCTGCGCACATTCGGCCACCACGTCGCCCGCGATGAGTTGCTGGTAGCAGCCAGTCTTTTCCGCTTGCGCCAGCATACGTGGCGCGAGGTCGATACCGGTACAAGTTGTTGCCATATCCGCAAAGGCTTTTCCCGCCAGCCCCGTACCACAGCCGAGATCGAGCATCGCGCATGGTCGGGGCGGCTGCGGCCACAGGCTGCGCACGGCGTCATGCAGCAGGGCGGGCGCGCGATACCGCAACTTGTCCTGCAAATCATGGTCGAAGCGGTCGGCATAGCCATCGAACAAAGCCCGCACATAGGCTTGCGATAAATCCGTCTCCGGTTGCATCATTGTGGGCAGCGCAAAATCCGGCTGCAGGATACGTGCGCGGCTCAAAGCCTGCTCCGCCTTGTGCGGTTCCTGCATCGCCAGCCAATAGCTGCCGAGTTGCGCCCAGCCTGCCACATCGTGGCCGTCACGCTGCAAAGCGCGGTTCAGCGTTTCGATGGCGGCGCGATAATCGCCGCTGTCGGCCAGCCAATCGGCATAGCGCCGTGCAAATGCCGCCGGAGGCTGGCCAAGCTGCATAACCTCGTGCCCCAGCGCCAAAGCCTCCGCCATCATGCTGCGCGCCGCGCAATTTTCGGCCAGTGCTATCATGACCGCCATGTGCCCCGGACGCTGCTCCAGATACGCCCGCAACGGCGCTTCGGCCTGCTCTGGCTGCCTCTGGTCAAGGCACACGGCGGCATAGGCCAGCAATATATCGCTGCGGTCGGCCATGTGCATGAGCGCGCGGCTTAAGGCGGGCAGGGCAGCAGCCAGCGCGCCCATATCATAAAGCAGCAAACCATAGGCCGCGTTAAGCGCGGCATCGTCCGGCGCGTTCTGCAAAGCTCGCTCCAGGAGCGTCCTGGCCTGGTCGGGCTGGTCGGCTTGTTGCGCGGCATAGGCTGCGGCGAGCGCCTGCTCCACGCCGGGGTTGCAGCCGGCTTCCGGCTCTGGCACGGATGAAGCATGAATTATCGTCATATCTACCATGCCGGGAATATCTGCGATGTCGTCAAGCATGTCACGCTTTGTGTGCTGCTTGCCGCTCTGCGTCAGAAGGATGCGCCCTTCATGGTGCTGGATACGCATGCCGGGTGCGGTCTTTACGATCTAACCGATGCCGCCGCGCAACGGACAGGGGAGGCGCAGCAGGGCGTACTGGCGCTGCTGCGGGGCGAACCCGCCAACCTGCTGGAGGCTTATCTTGCGGCTTTAGCCGCGCTTAATCCGGGGCTGATGCAGGAGGGCAGGCTGCAGCTGGCAGCGCTGCGCTGGTACCCCGGCTCGCCGCGCCTGATAACGGCTCAATTGCGCGCCGCCGACCGCTATATCGGCTGCGAATTGCACCCCGATGACTTTAAGCTGCTGCGCGCCAACCTGCCGCGCCTGCCCAATTTCCAACTCCACGAGCGCGACGGTTACGAGGCCCTGTTGGCTTTTACCCCGCCGCCGGAGAAACGCGGTCTCGTGCTGATTGATCCGCCCTTCGAGCAACCGGGCGAGTTCGAGCGGATTGCCGAAACGATCGCCGCCGCTTACGCCCGTTGGCGCAACGGGATTTTTGCCGTCTGGTACCCGATTAAGGATAAACCCGCCGTCTGGCAATTCCAGGAACGTATGGCCGCGACCGGTATCCGCAAGCAGTTGCTGCTCGAATTCATCTATGATACCCCGGCGGCACAAGGGCTGCATGGCAGTGGGATGCTGGTGGTGAACCCGCCCTGGCAGCTCGCGGAGCAAATGGCTGCGCAATATGAAAAGCTGCATGGCGCGCTCCACCAGCCGGTGCGGGAAACAAAAATTGCCTGGCTGGTAGCGGAATGATATGGTGCCGTACCTTTTGACAGCTTCCGGAGCGCAGCGAACATGGAAACTTTAGCTATCGTTATTGCCGTTGGCGCCGTCATCCTGGCCGCCCTTTCGGTGCGCACGGTCAAGCAGGGCGAGCAATATACGGTTGAGCGTTTTGGCAAATATACCCGCACGCTCGGGCCTGGCCTGCATTTCATCAAGCCGATGTTCGAGCGTATCGGCGCCAAAATTAACATTATGGAAAAAGTGCTCGACGTCCCGACCCAGGAAGTGATTACGCGCGATAACGCGATGGTCACGGTGGATGGCGTCGTATTCTACCAGATCCTCGATGCCGCGAAGGCGGCTTACGAAATCGCCAATCTTAAGCAGGCGATTCTAAACCTGACCATGACCAATCTGCGTACCGTCGTCGGTTCGATGGAGTTGGACGAGCTGCTCTCACAGCGCGACCGCATCAACTCCCAACTGCTCAAGGTCGTCGATCTCGCGACCCAGCCCTGGGGCGTCAAGATCAATCGTATCGAAATCCGCGACATCCAGCCGCCGCAGGAAATGCTGAACAGCATGGCTCGCGTCATGACGGCGGAGCGTCAGCGCCGCGCCGTGGTGACGGAGGCCGAAGGTTTCCGTGAAGCCGCCATTAAGAAGGCGGAAGGTGAAAAGACCGCCGCCATTCTCGCGGCGGAAGGCCGCAAGGAAGC
>JBDHTV010000129.1:0-5233 GCA_039808825.1 Bdellovibrionales bacterium
GCATGAATCCTGTTTCTGGTATCGCGCTATTTGCCATCATCTGGTGGATGGTGTTTTTTGTGGCGTTACCGATTGGTATGCGCCAGCCGGAGCAACGCGTGCCGGGTGAGATGCCGGGTGCGCCCGCCGCGCCGAACCTCAAGAAAAAAGCGCTGTGGACGACGGTGATTGCCGTGCTGCTATGGCTGGCGATTTACGCGCTGGTCAAAATGGATGTTTACAGCTTCCGGCAATAGGATTGTCATAGAATGGAATTACCACACCATATCGTTACAGCGGTCCAGGCGCAGGCCGAACGGCGACGCAGTTTTTATCTTTATGATTTGGCAGCGATGCGCGCGAAGATCACGGAATTGCAGCGCATTATGCCGCGCGGCGTCGAGATTTTTTACGCGATGAAGGCCAATCCGCATCCCGCTTTTCTTGCAGCGGCGCGGGCAAGCAATGTTGCTGGCATTGAGATCGCGAGTCATGGCGAGGGACAGAAAGCGGAAGCGGCGGGTTTCATGCCGCAGCAGATTATTTTCACCGGTCCGGGCAAAACGCCGGAAGAGCTGGCCTGGAGTCTGGAGCGCGGTATCCGCACCGTGCATCTCGAGTCGCTGGCCGAGGCGCATCGCTTGAACGCATTGTGCGCGGCGCGCGGCAAGGTGCAGGATATTCTGCTGCGGGTTAACCCGGATTTCGATATTCACGGCGCACAAGCGCGCTTTTCGGGCGGGTCGCAGAAACTCGGCGTCGACGCCGCCAAGCTGCAACAGATTTTGCCGGAGTTGCTGGCCCTGCCGCAACTGCGCTTCCGCGGCCTGCATGTTTATGCGGCGTCCGGTGTGCTGGAGGTCAGCGACCTGCTCAAGAATTGCGAACTGGTTTTCACCATGACGCAGATGATCGAACGGCAATTCCAGGGCACGCGCTGCGACATCATTGATTTTGGCGGCGGCTTCGGCATTGACTATCTCGAAACCGGTCATGGCTTCAATCCTGCGCTTTATGCGCAAGGGTTGCAGCAGCTGATCGACCGCTACGGCTTGCAGGACCGGCGCTTCGTGTTGGAGTTGGGGCGCTATCTGACAGCGGACTCCGGTTGGTATTGCACTGAAATTCTCGACATCAAGGACAGCTATGGCACCAAGCAGGTGATCTGCGCGGGCGGTACCAACCATTTCCGCCGTCCGGCGGCGCTCTCGATCAATCACCCGGTCGTTATCGTCCCGATGCAGCGGCCCAAATTGTTTGCCGGGCAGGAAAGCGTGCGCGATGAACAGGTTTATATCGGCGGGCCGCTCTGCAACACTGCCGATAAGCTGGCACGTGACATTCATTTGGCGCAGGCCGAGATTGGCGACATGGCGGTTTTTTGCCTCGCCGGGGCTTATGGCTATAGCATGTCGCATCTCGAATTCCTGAGCCATGAGCGGCCGGAAGAGATCGTGCTCGGCTGAAGTCAAGGGGCGGGAAAATAAATTTCGCTTAACTTGAATTCGCCGATTGCGCCCTAGTTCAGTTTTCACACTATAACTAGGGAGATTAAAATGCGTTTGGCAGGAAAAGTAGCACTTGTAACGGGTGGTTCGCGCGGTATCGGGGCGGCAACGGCGCTTAAGCTGGCGCAAGAAGGAGCGGATGTAGCGCTGACCTACAGCGCTTCCAAGGAAAAAGCCGAGAAGGTTGCGGCGAGCATCGCCAAGATCGGGCGCAAAGCCCACATCATTCATGCCGATGCCGACAAGCCGGACAATGCGGCGACGGCGGTCAAGGAAACGGTCAGGCTTTTCGGCAAGATCGATATCCTCGTCAATAATGCCGGGGTATTCGAGGCGGCGGGGCCGATCGGGCAGATCGACGCCGCGCAATTCGAGCATCAGCTCAATGTCAATGTGCGCTCGGTGTTCAGCGCGTCACAGGAAGCCGCGAAGCATCTCAAGAACGGCGGCCGCATCATCAATATCAGCAGCTGCCTCGGCGAACGCGCGATTATGCCGGGCATCAGCGCCTATACTTCGACCAAGTTTGCGGTCGCTGGCATGGCGCGCGGCTGGGCGCTCGATCTCGCGCAGCAGGGCATTACCGTCAACGCGGTACTGCCGGGGCCGATTGCGACCGACATGATGCCGGACGGCGCGGAGCAGTTGACGCCGATGAAGCGCGCGGGGAAGCCGGAAGAAGTGGCGAATGTCGTCGCCTTTCTGGCCAGCGACGAAGCGAGCTTCGTCAACGGCGCGACCGTACCGGTCGATGGCGGCGTCAACGCCTGAGCGTTTTGAATATTCAGGCAAAAGAAAAACCGGACGGGCATGGCCCGTCCGGTTTCTGTTTTTAAGGCTAAACTGATTACTTCAGTTCGACCTTCGCGCCGGCGGCTTCGAGAGCCTTCTTGAACTTCTCGGCGTCGGCCTTGCTCAGACCTTCCTTGACGGTCTTCGGAGCGCCTTCGACGAGGTCCTTGGCTTCCTTCAGGCCCAGCGCGGTGATGGCGCGGACTTCCTTAATCACATCGATCTTCTTGTCGCCAGCGGCGGCCAGGATCAGCGTGAATTCGGTCTGCTCTTCAGCAGCCGCGGCCGGAGCGCCAGCAGCGCCACCAGCGGCCGGAGCGGCCATGGCAGCGGCGGAGACACCGAACTTCTCTTCAATGGCCTTGACCAGGTCATTGAGTTCCATGACGTTCATGTTGTCGACGGCGGTCAGGAAAGCTTCTTTATCGAAAGACATGTTAGGTTCCTTTTCTCAGTTTGATTGATGCAAATGTTTATCAGGCGGAAGCCGTTTCGGACTTCTTGGCGGCAACAGCGCCCAGCCCAACGGCCAAGCGTTGAACCGGCGACTTGAGCAAGCCAGCCAATTGGGCCAACAGCACTTCGCGGCTCGGAATCGTGGCCAGCGCCTTGACGGCGTTGACATCGAGTGCCGTGCCATTATAGGTGCCACCGACGATTTCGACCTTCTTGTTGGTCTTGGCGAACTCGGCGATAACCTTGGCCGGAGCGATCTGATCGTTGGAATAGATCAGCGCCGTCGGACCCTTGAAATGGGCCGACAAGCCGGCATATTTCGTGCCATCAACCGCACGCTTCGCGAGCGTGTTCTTGATGACGCGCATGCTGGCATTGGCCGCGATGACCTTCTGGCGCAGGGCGCGATCTTCCGCCACGGTCAGACCCAGCGGCCTGAACACGACGATCGTGCTTTGCTTATCCAGTTCGGTCCGCAGATTATCGATCGCCGCCTGCTTTACGGAACGATCCATGTGCGTTCTCCTTCACGTTAGAGTCTGGCGGCATCACCATGACGCCGTCAGTTCGCAACCGCTCCGTTGCCGGAACCGTTGCTTATCCTGCCCGCGTTGAAGGAGTGTTGGCTTCGGTTGCCCTTGGCCTAAAATTCCGTTTCAACACCGTCTATGCGGGAGATTAAGCTTGCCCCGAAAGGCTCGCACCCGCAGTCATGGACAGGTCTTCCGCCGCTCGGCTCGCGCCGGGCGGCGAATTCTTGTACGGCTTACGAGGCCGCCTTGTCTTCCTTGCCCCGCGCCAGTTGGCCCAGCGCCTGCAAATAAGCCACCATCCGGTCAAGATCCGAATAGTGGGTCAATTCATCCTGCATTGCGGCGAGCATGGCGGCCTTCATGGCTTCATGATCCGCCGCCGACAAATGCGTCACCGCCTGCGCGATGGAACGGTTGGCGCGATGCGCGCGCAGCCAGCTTTCCGCCGCCTGCTTCATGCGCATCACTCCCGCGTCACCCACGCTGCGGCCATACAGCAGCGCCCCCGCCGCGGAAGCGGCAGATTTGGGCGCGTTATGCTGCATGGACGCATTCATCGTTGCATCGCTCCGTTAGGCCGCCGCGTTGATCAGCGGGTTGAAATCAACCTTCACGCCCGGGCCCATGGTGGAGGAGAGGGTCACCTTGTTGATGTAGTTCCCCTTCACGCCGGCGGGGCGCGCCTTGTTGATCGCCTGCATGAACGCGACGACGTTCTTCATCAGCGCTTCTTCGCTGAAGCTGACCTTGCCGATACCGGCCTGGACGACGCCCGCTTTTTCAGCGCGGAATTCGATCGAGCCGCTCTTCGCCGCCTTGACGGCATCAGCGACGTTCGGAGTCACGGTGCCGAGCTTCGGGTTCGGCATCAGGCCGCGCGGGCCGAGCACCTTACCGAGCTTGCCGACAACGCCCATCATATCCGGCGACGCGACGACGCGGTCGAAATCCATGAAGCCGCCGAGAATCTTCTCGGCCAGATCATCGGCGCCGACGATATCGGCACCCGCCTTGGCGGCGGCATCGGCCTTGTCGCCCTTGGCGAACACGGCGACGCGGATGGTCTTGCCCGTACCGCTGGGCAGCGGGACCATGCCGCGCACCATCTGGTCGGACTGTTTGGTGTCGATGCCGAGATTGACGGCGATTTCGAGGGTCTCGTCGAACTTGCGGCCCATCGCCGCCGCGTTCTGCTTGACCAGCTTCACAGCTTCTTCAGCCGTGTAATATTTGCTGCGATCGACATTCGGCAGCACTTTGCGGAACTTCTTGCCTTGCTTTGCCATGATCGCTTACTCCGTAACCTGAATGCCGATGGACTTGGCCGAACCGATGACCATGCTCATGGCCGATTCAATCGTGTTGGCGTTGAGGTCGGGCATCTTGATCTTGGCGATCTCGCGGACCTGCTCCATCGTGATCTTGCCGACGACCTGCGTGCCGGTGGTGTTGGCGCCCTTTTCGATCTTGGCGGCCTTCTTGATGAAGTAAGTGTTCGGCGGCGTCTTCGTGACGAAGGTGAAGCTGCGGTCCGAGAACGCGGTGATGACGACCGGGATCGGCATGTTCTTTTCCATGCCCTGGGTCTTGGCGTTGAACTGCTTGCAGAATTCCATGATGTTCAAGCCACGCTGGCCCAGCGCCGGGCCGATTGGCGGCGAGGGGTTGGCGGCGCCGGCCGGCACCTGCAGCTTGATGTAGCCGATAATTTCCTTTGCCATGCTTCCTTCTCCATTGAACGCAAACGGCGTACAGCGCAAAAAGCGCGGCAGGCGGCGCGTTCACTCCAAAAATGTCCGAAAGCAGCAATGCCCCCGAACCCAGCTCCTGCATACCCCAGGAACATTGGGTGCCGTGGTCCGGCGCCTCGGGTATTTTGAGGCCAACCTCCCACAACAATCATCCCGCCAAGGCGGCATGAAAACTGGCGCGGTTATAGCCTTCCGGTTGCGGTCTGTCCAGTCT
>JBDHTV010000130.1:0-5217 GCA_039808825.1 Bdellovibrionales bacterium
GTCGCCGACCCTGCGGTCTTTACCGCGCAGGTGGCGCGGCTGGTACGGCCCGGCGGCATGGCGCTGTTCTCGACCTTGAACCGCACTGCCAAGAGCTTCGCGCTTGCCATTGTGGGGGCCGAATATCTGCTGCGCTGGGTGCCGCCCGGCACGCATCACTGGCGGCAATTCATCACGCCGTCGGAGCTGGCGCGTTGGCTGCGGCAGGAAGGTTGCCAGCTCAAGGCGATGACGGGACTGACCTACGATCCCCTCCGTCAATCTTTCCAGCAAGCCGCAAACGACGTCGCGGTCAATTATCTGCTTGCGGCCGTCAAGGATTCATAAGCCAGGCCATATTCCTGCCCTACTTGCCCGCTAGATAAAAATAAAAGCGGGGTTTGAGCATGGTGCTGGTGATTTTGTCCTGTTGTCTGCTGATCGCGACGACGACGATCATCCATTACGAAATATTGCGCGCCATGAATGGCGGCCTCGCGCGCTTGCCGATCCCCGAGCGGCTGAAACTGCTCGCGGTCATCATGGGCGCGCTAATGGCGCATTTTACCGAAATGGCGATCTATGGTCTGGCCTTTTACGGCCTGGTGGCGTTCTTTGCCGTCGGCGCGTTCAGCGGCACGACGGCTTTTTCGTTGGCGAGCTGCCTTTATTTCTCGGCTGAAACCTACACGTCGCTCGGCTTCGGCGATATCACGCCGGTCGGTCCGTTGCGCCTGCTCGCGGGGGTCGAAGCGTTGAATGGTCTGTTGCTGATCGGCTGGTCGGCATCCTTCGCGCATATCGCGATGGACCGTTATTGGAATCCGGAAAACAAAAGCTGATGACGGGTTTCAGCCCAGCGCCGTCGCCGGACGCTGGAGGCGGGCAGTCGAGCGCAGCTGTGGCGCATGCGGCTGCAGATTGAGCTGCTGCGCATCTTCAAGATTGAACTGGGCTCCGATCATATCGGGCAGCGCCGACTGGATATCGGTGACGGCGGCTACGAGCTTGGCCAACTGTGCCGTCATCGGCCGTTGCGGCAGCTTGTGTTCGGTACGCGCGATCTCGACCGCGTTGTTGACGATATTCTGCAACCGCTGTTCCGGCGTGGCGCCCATGACGATACGGCGCAGCTGCTGCTTGCCGCGTGCCACGCGCATCCGGTACAGGCTGGCCTCGCGCTCCATCACCTCGTGCAAAGGCGGGCCTTGCAGCGCGGGTTTGTTGCCGCATAGCGACAGGATCATTTTGTCGAGCGGATCGGCGGCGGCCGCCGGTGCTGCTTCAGTCCGGCCAGTCGGCGTGCTGATGCCTTCCAGCAGACGCAGCATCATGCCGCAGCTCGTGATCTCACGCAGATGACGCTGCAGCTTTTCTGTCGTGTCGCCGACGACAAAGTATAGTTCCGTCTCTTTGCTCATGTTGGTGTTCCAGGACCCCTCAGAACAACCCAATCATGCGCCCGACAGCCTTGCCGATTGTTTAATGAAACGCAAGCAAAACGTGAAATAAGTATATGATATAACTGCTATATTTTACCTGTTTTTACCTAAAAATTTAGGCGGTTGCCGGCGCGCGATAGGGCCGGTCATGGGTCAGGCTCGGCAACATCTGGCGCACACGCTCGATATCGGCAAGATTGAGTTCGGCGCTGATGATGGTCGGTTCGTCACCCGCCTCGGCGACAATCGCACCCCACGGGTCGATGATGACGCTGTGGCCATAGGTGCGGCGGCCGCCTTCATGCGTACCGCACTGGGCCGGGGCGAGGATGAAGCAACCGCTTTCGATGGCGCGCGTGCGCAGCAGGCTGTGCCAGTGGGCTTGCCCGGTCGGCACGGTGAAGGCGGCGGGCGCGGCGATGATCGTGGCGCCCGCCTTGGCGAGGTCGCGATAGAGTTGGCCGAAGCGCATATCGTAGCAGATCGTGAGGCCGAGCTTGCCGAACGGCGTATCGGCCAGCACGGCCTGGTCGCCCGGCGCGACGGTGTCGGATTCGCGGTAATGTTCGCCGCCCGCGAGTTTGGCGTCGAACAGGTGGATTTTGTCATAGCGCGCCGCGATGCCGCCATCGGGCGCGAACAGATAAGCGCGATTGTTGAGCTTGCCGTCGTCGCGCTTGATGGTCAGGCTGCCGCACAAGATCCAGGCCTGCAGCTGCCTGGCCTGTTCCTTGAAGCAGGGAATGGCGGGGTGCTCCGCTTCCGTGCGGGCGTTGGCGCGGCGTGCCGCGTCGTCGCCGCCGATAAAGGTGGCGTTTTCGGGCAGGGTCAGCAGCGTCGCGCCGCAGCGCCGCGCTTCAGCCAGCATCGGCACGATCGCCGCAAGATTGGCTGCGATATCGGCCCGCGAATTGAGCTGAAGGCATGCGACATGCAACGTATTATTCATCACAACGGCTTTCGTTCAGGCTTGCAACAACGGGTCCAGTTGCCCGGCGCGATCCAGCGCATATAAATCATCGCAACCGCCGATATGTTTGTCATCAATAAAAATCTGCGGAATGGTCTGGCGGCCGTTGCTTTTGGCGAGCATTTCCGCGCGCGCCGCCGCATCTTCCCGGACATCATATTCGGTAAAAGCGACATTCTTTTGCTTGAGCAATTGTTTGGCGCGTACGCAGTACGGGCAGTTCTGCCCCACATAAACGACGATCTTGGCCATGAAATACCTCCTGATGTCGATAATATAGGTTGCGGCGCATCAAATTCAAATGGTGCGTGCGAAGGTCAGCACATTGATGGCAACGGCCCCGCCTTCCTGCAAGGCGCGGCAGCAATCATTGACCGTCGCGCCGGTCGTCAGCACATCATCGATCAGCAGCACGGTTTTGCCCGTAACGCGCGTGGCATGACGCGGCGTGACGGCGAAGGCCGCGCGGACATTGCGTGCGCGTTCTTTGGCGTTCAGACTGGCCTGCGGCTGCGTGGCGCGGCGGCGTTGCAACAAATCCTGCTGCACTGGTTTCTGCGCCGCGCGCGCCAGCAAGGCCGCGAGCAGGGCCGACTGGTTGTAACAGCGGCGGAACAGGCGGCTGCGATGCAGCGGCACCGGTGCGATCAGGTCGCTGCCGGTCAGGACCGACCGCCCGGCTTGCAGCATCAGCCGGGCCAGCGCGCCGCTCAGATGCGTCTGGTCGGCATGTTTGAAGCCAAGCACCAGCGGGCGGCTCGCCTCGTCGTAAACGACGGCGGCGCGCGCTTGCTGCCAGCGCGGCGGCGCGCTGAGACAATCCGGGCAGACCATAGCGTCGCCGACCGTCAATTCAAAAGGGATGCCGCAGCGGCTGCATTGCGGCGCGCCGATGAAACGCAGCTTTTGCCAGCAGGCGGGACAGAAGCTACCGGGTTCGGTCACTGCCGTATCGCAGCGCAGGCACAGCGGCGGCAGCACGGCATCGAGCACCATGCGCCCGGCCTGCCTGGTGTGCAGGAAAATCTGGTGCCACGCCATAAGGCGTTTATAGTGGCAAAAGCTTTAATCCCACAATGGAAATCGTGTGACCAATCCCGTATCCCCGTCGCAAGTTTTTGATCGCCGCCTGCTGCGCCAGCGGCGCAGTCGTTATGCGGGGCAGTTCGCGGCGCACGATTTTCTGCATCGTGTCACGGCGGAAAGCCTGCTCGAGCGGCGTGCCGATATGCGCCATGCCTTGCCGCGGGTGCTGGCGCTCGGTTGTCCCGAACATCTGATCGCTCCGGCGCTGGCGGCGCATGGCGCGCAAGTGGTGCAGGCGGAGCAGTTGTCCGGTCTGCTGCCGTCAGCGGGACTGCGCGTCGTGCTTGACGAAGAATTGTTGCCGTTCGCACCGGGCTGTTTCGACCTGATCGTTAGTAATCTGGCGCTGCAATTTGTCAACGACCTGCCCGGCACATTGCGACAATGCCGGAGCGCCTTGCGGGCTGATGGCGTTTTGCTTGCGGCACTGCCCGGCGGCCAAACGCTGCATGAGCTGCGCGCGTGTTTTTATCAGGCCGAGCAGGAAAGCATGGGCGGCGTCAGCCCGCGCATCGCGCCGAATATCGCGTCCGACAGCGCCGCCGGACTGTTGCAGCGCGCCGGCTTTGTCATGCCGGTGGTCGACAGCGAATTGATCGAAGTCGTTTATCCGGATCCGTTCACGCTGCTGCGCGAACTGCGCGTGCAGTGGGGGGGGAATGGGCTGCATGACCGCTGGCAACGCTGTACGCCGCGGCGGCTTTTCGTCCGAATGGCCGAGCTTTACGGCCAGACATATCCGGCGGAAAACGGCGGAATCCGTGCGACTTTCGAGATTATTTATCTGCACGGCTGGACGCCGCCCGCTTGAACCCGGCAATTATTAAGGTGCCATTAAGCCCTTCGCGGCATGCTGAAATACCGTTTTCAGGATTGTTCGACCGCTATGGCGCCTACGACGACGCAAAATAGCCAAAGCCTGCTGCCGCCCGCGCCGTTCTGGCGCGTGACCGCCGTGCTATGCCTTGTCATCCTCACGGGCGTCGGCCTGTCCTTCATTGTGTTTTTCTACACCTACAATCAGGTCAATACCGCCGTGGCGCGGCAGATCGAGCGGCCGGTGGTCAAGGCGGTCGCGGAGATTCAAAGCAACATCAATGCGTCCTATGATTTGCTGCGCTCGCTGCAGCAGGTTATCCGGCTCTCGCCCGATGTCAGCGGCGCCCAGCTCGGCGATTTCACCGCCGCGGTCAACCAGGCACAAATCCCCTATGCCGGCGTGTATATGGTGCATTTGCAGCCGGGCAAGGACGATGCGGTTTTTAAACTGACGCCCAAAAGCAATCTCAGTCTGCCGGCGCGCATGATTGAAGATGCGGACGGCCTTGCCAAAATCTTGTTGCCTGCGCAACAGAGCGAGGCAATCGTCAGCGGCGTCTGGAAGCAAGGCGGCAGCGACCATCTGGTGCTCGCCGAACGCTGTGCGAACGTTCAACAGCAATGTCTGCTCGTGGCCGTGCTGTCGCTCAAGGATATGCTGCGCTGGCTTGATGCGCTGGTCGATAACCGCTTTATCAACGGCTATGCCTTCTATGAACAACGTTCCGATCCGGACAGCGAAGACCGGCGCAGCACGCCGCTTTACAGTCGCCGCAGCAGCGGCCCGAGCGCCTTAAACCTGTTTGACAACCAGATCAGCGGCGACCATGTCGTGCTGCAGGACCGCATCTGGGCGTTGCGCTATTATGCCCAGCCCGACCAGGGCAGCCAGATCGTGCTGTTCCTGCCTTATCTGGTCAT
>JBDHTV010000131.1:0-5165 GCA_039808825.1 Bdellovibrionales bacterium
TTGGCGAGCAGCGCCCGCACCTGATCGACAATCGCGCCGATCGGCACCGAGCGCGACGGGCCGCGCCCGAACGGAATGATGCAAAAAGTGCAGCGATGGTCGCAGCCATTCTGTACCTGTACGAAGCCGCGCGGACCATGCGCGAAGCCGGTGACCAGATGCGCCGCCACCTCGCGCACGCTCTGGATATCATTGACCAGCACGCGCTGATGCAAATCGCGGTAAGTCGCGGCATCGAGCTTCACATCGTTGCCGATCACGTGGTCGATCTCCGGCATCGCGGCGAAGCTATCGCTATGCACTTGTACGGCACAGCCGGTGACGATGATCTTTGCGTTCGGCTGCTCGCGGCGCAGGCGGCGGATCGTCTGTTTTGCCTGCCGCTCTGCTTCTGCCGTCACAGTACAGGTGTTGACGATAATCGCGTTCTCCAGCCCCGCCGCCGTGGCGTGATTGCGCATCACTTCCGCCTCATAGCTATTGAGGCGGCAGCCGAAGCTCACAGTCTGCGGCGGCTGCGTCATGCCAGCTCCGCGAGGAACTGGGCATCGAAAGTGCCGCTAAAGACGGCGCTTGCCGTACCGGTCAGCACGACGCGATCATCGGCGCGCCACTCGACCCACAGGCTGCCGCCATCCAGCACAATCTCTGCCTTGCGCTCGGCCAGTCCGCGCCGCACGGCGGCGACGAGCGTGGCGGCAGCGCCGGAGCCGCATGCCTGGGTGATGCCCGCGCCGCGTTCCCAAACACGCATCCGCAGCTGCTGCGGTGATAGCACCTGGCAAATCTCGACATTCGTGCGTTGCGGAAACAACGGGTGCTGCTCGATCTGCGGGCCAAGCCGTGTCAGATCAATCGCCGCAACATCCGGCACGAAAAATACGACGTGCGGATTGCCGACATTGACGGCACAAGGCTGGCTTAGATTTTCAACAGACAGAGTGAGTTGCAGCGCATCCTGCGCTTCGGCGAGCGGAATTTTGTCCCAATCGAACTGCGGCTGCGCGATATCGACGGCATAGAGCGGCTGGCCTTGTGCATCCGCACCCCCGCGCCAGACCGGGAGCAAGCCCGCTTGCGTCGCGAACACGGCACGATCCTTGCCGGTTTGCTCAAAATGCAGCTGCGCAACACAGCGCGTGGCGTTGCCGCAGGCTCCCGCCTCGGTGCCATCGGCATTGAAGAAACGCATCAACAAATCGGCATTGGTCGCAGGCAACAAAACGACAAGCTGGTCGAAGCCGACACCGCGATGCCGGTCCGCGATTTTGCGAATGGCCTTCACGGAAGGCAACGTACAGGTCTGGCGGCAGTCGACAATGACGAAATCATTGCCCAGGCCGTGCATTTTGACGAAAGACAGCAATTTATAAGTCCCTCAACGCCAGGGCGTTCAACAGCCAGCCATATTCGCATAACGCAAAAATGGATGCCAGCTTACGCTGGCATGACGGCGGGGGCTTTTATTTAAAACCCGGCGACGCGCGCGGCGGGCTGCTCGCCTTCGGCTTCAGCCTCTTCCGGCGTAAAGAACGAGTTCTGCGGCGCGCTGCTTTCCGACTGCGGCTGCGGTTCAGCCTGCGGCGTGGGGGCTACGCTGTTGCCGCTCTCCGCCGACGCAAAAGCCTGCGCCGCACCGCGCAGCTCAACCTGCGCGCCGCCTTCCGTTACCGGGGCGGGGTACGCGCCACGGACTTCGGGTTGGGCGCCCAAGCCACGCGCGGCCTGTTCGGCAACGGTCGCCTCGTTGATCGCCTCGATAATCCGGTAATAATGCTCGGCATGCTGCAGGAAATTCTCCGCAGCCACACGGTCGCCGGCCATTTGCGCATCGCGCGCCAGCGACTGATATTTTTCATAGACCTGCCAGGCGTTGCCGCGCACACGAACATCCGGGCCGTTGCTATCGAAGCTCTGGTTACGCAGGGAGGCGGCGGAACGGCGCGGCGCTTCACCGCGCGGGGCGCCACCACCATGCCCGCCATTCCCACCGTTTCCATTGCCACCGGTATGCGGACGGCGTGGCCCCCGACGGCCATTCGGACCCTGTCTCATGCGTGACTCTTCCACTCTTCAATTCAAGTTATGTCTGCCGTGACGTTGCGCAAAAATTAACCATTTTGTCAATTCTATGGGCGCATCCGTATACTATATATGCGGCCGGCGTCATATTTTTAACGCACTCGGCCCGTACGGCTGACTTGGCGCGGATACTAGGATGCAGGTGGCTGGTTTGCCAAGCGGAATTTTATCGCAAGGCCGCTTATGCGACGCTCTTGCAACAGTGTGGTTTATATTTAAGGTTAGCGCCACGCCGCAAATGCATTATGGTCGCGGCTTCCTGTCTTTTTGAGGTCGTTCGGTTCCAATGGTGTTTTTCGCGGCGTTGCTTGGCGGCTTGTTGAGTTTGGTAATGGCAAGCGCAGCCATTCATATCGGGCTGCGGCTGGCCGACCGTATGCCAGGCGAATCGCTATGGCCGGAATGCCTTTATTGCCAGCGTCCAGCGCAGCTCTATGAAATGGCGCCCGTGTTCGGCTGGCTGCTGCGGCCCAATGCCAAGAGCCTGCCCTGCCCCTGCGCGCAACAGAAAAAGCAGTGGGCCGTACCTGCCGCGGAACTGCTCGCGCTGGCCTGCGGTCTATGTGCCGGGTTTTTGGGCGGCATGCATCCGGGCACTTTTGTCATCTGTCTCGCTATGGGTTTGCTGCCTGCCATCGCGATCATCGATCTGCTGTTCGGGATTATCCCGGATTGGTTCAATATCCTGCTTGCCGTGCTTGGTTTCGGCTGGCTGCTGACAGGCGGCGGCGAATTGACCATCGGGCTGATGATGGCGGGCATCATGCTGCTGCTCGGGCTGCTGATGGCTTATGGCTATAGCTGGCTACGGCGCAAGGATATGCTGGGCCTCGGCGACGTCAAGTTCTTCGCGGCGGCGGGACTGTGGCTGCAGATGACGACTTTGGTCTGGTTCCTCATCATCGCGGGCTTTCTCGGCGCCATCAACGGGCTGGTCTGGCGGCGCGTGATGGGCAGCGAGCAATCGCCGTTCGCGCCCGCACTGTGCCTGAGCCTGCTCGGCTGCCTGTTCTATCAGCTTATCACGAAGCCATAATGTCCTTCGCGCGCTCCCTGTTCACCGTCAGCGGCTATACGCTGCTCTCCCGCCTCGCCGGATTTGTGCGCGATACGGCCACGGCGGCGATCCTGGGCGCGGGGCCGGTGGCGGACGCGTTCTTCGTGGCGCAACGGCTGCCCAATTTGTTCCGCAGCCTGTTCGCGGAAGGCGCCTTCAATGCCGCCTTTGTGCCGCTCTATACGAAAGAGCGGCATGAGCATGGAGCGGACGAAGCGCGGCTCTTCTCCGGCGAAGCGCTAGCGATGATGGTCACGATTTTGCTGCCTTTCACCGTAATCGTCATGCTCGGCATGCCGTGGCTCATGCATGTGCTCGCGCCGGGCTTTGATCAGGATGCCGGCAAATTCAACCTCGCCGTCAGCTTCAGCCAGATCACCTTCCCTTATCTGACGCTGATTTCCATTACCGCCCTGCAAGGCAGCGTGCTCAACGCTAACCGGCATTTCGCCCCGGCCGCCGCCGCGCCCATTCTTTACAATCTCACCCTCATCGCCATGCTGCTCGCCACCTTGTGGGGACGGCTCGATGTCGGCTATGCGCTCGCCTGGGCGGTGACGCTGGCCGGGGTGGTGCAGTATTTCTATCTGCTGTGGCATTGCCACAAATGCGGGCTACCCATTCCCTTCATGCTGCCGCGCCTGACGCCGCGCGTGAAGCTGCTGTTCAAGCAAATTGGTCCAGGCGCGCTCGGCGCGGGCGCGGCGCAGATCAATATCGTGGTTTCGACCATTCTCGCCTCCTTCCTGCCGACCGGCGCGGTGTCTTATTTGTTTTATGCCGACCGGCTTAATCAGCTGCCGCTCGGTGTCATCGGCATCGCCATCGCCACGACGCTGCTGCCCGTGCTCTCACAGCATGTGCAGGAGGGCGACGAAGAGAAAATCCGCTATTATTTCAGCCGCGCCGTCGTCGTCGTGCTGGCGCTTGGCCTGCCCGCGACCATCGGGCTGATGGTTGGCGCGGAGCCAATCATCAAGACGCTGTTCGAACACGGCGCATTCAAGGAAGCGGAGACGGTCGCGACGGCGGCAGCGCTGCGCGCCTATACGGTCGGCATTCCGGCTTTCCTGCTCGTCAAGGTCTTCGCTTCCAGCTTCTTTGCGCGGCATGATACGCGCACGCCGGTCAAGATCGCGATGCTGGCGCTGGCGACCAATATGGCGGGCGCGGCGGCGCTGTTCATGCCGCTCGGCCATGTCGGTATCGCGCTCGCGAGCGGTCTCGCCACCTGGGTTAATGCGCTCTGCCTGCTCTGGCTATTGCGCAAGCAAGGCCGCAGCCTGCTCGACGCCCAGGCCAAGCGGCAAATCCCGCGCCTGCTCGCCTGCGGCTTGCTGATGGCCGGGCTGGTTTATGGGCTCAACATCCTGCTGCATGGCTTTTTCACCAGCAATAATTTGTGGCAGCAACTGCCGGGGTTGGCGCTGCTGATCGGCGGGGCGCTATTCGGCTATGGCATTTTCGTGCAGTTGACGGGCGCTTGGCGATGGCAAGAGCTCCCTGCTATGCTGCGCCGCGCGCCCAAACAAACCACAATGACACCAAGCGAATAATCAGGATCAATCATGAAACGTATTCTTTCCGGCATGCAGCCGACCGGCCAGCTCCATTTGGGCAATTATCTCGGTGCGTTGCGCAACTGGGTCAAACTGCAGGACGAGGCCGAATGCTTTTACTGCGTGGTTGATCTTCATGCGCTGACCATTCCGCAAGACCCGGCAGCTTTGCGCGCCGCCATTCGCAACACGGCGGCGGCCTATATCGCGGCGGGCGTCGACCCGAAGCGCAGCGTTCTGTTCCCACAAAGTGCCGTTTCAGCCCACACGGAACTCGGCTGGATCTTCAACACCATGACGCCGCTGGGCTGGCTTAACCGCATGACCCAATACAAGGACAAGACGGCGAAGAACCGCGACCATGAATTGCTGGGGCTATACGCATATCCCGTGCTGATGGCCGCCGACATTCTGGTTTACAAGGCGACGCATGTGCCGGTGGGCGAGGATCAGAAGCAGCATCTGGA
>JBDHTV010000132.1:0-5132 GCA_039808825.1 Bdellovibrionales bacterium
CCGTCATCATATTCTCGGCAGCCATCAGATCGGCGGGAACGGAGAAAACATAGGTCCGCGCCTTGACGATCTCATGGCAGGCAAAGCACGCACGTGTCGTTGCGGCCTTCTGCTTGTCACGCTCCGGGGATTGCTGCGGCAACGCCATCATTTCCGCATCTTTCTTGGGATCGAAGACCGCAAAGCCCCAACCGCCGGTGCTCGCATATTTGACCTTGTCGCGCACCATGAGCTGAATCCGCTTGGCGCCCGACGGCACCTTGGAACTGGTGAAAGCCGGATCATCCGCCGTCATCAAGCCGATTTTGCCGAATACCGCGCCGTCCGGATAGTCCTTGCCGCCCGCGGTCAGCGCCGCATAGGCGGCGGGGTTTGCATAGGTGAAGCGCAACTCGGTCGTATCGACGCGATAACGCACCGTCACGAGCTTCCACTTGTCCTGAAACCCGGCATAATCCTGCAAGCGGATGCCGTTCATTTCCTGCCCCGGCTTGAGCGTGGCGGGATCATAATTATCCTCCGCCCGCGCCGCGTCTGCGCAACACAACAGCACGGCCAAGCCGCCGACCAGAACCAACTTGCGCATCGTCGCCCTCATGGAACGGAATGGAAGCACGATTCCTATCACGCGCCGTCCGGTCCGGCAACGCGTCAGGCCCGCTTCTTCTGCTTCTCCGCCCGCGCCTGGCTCGGCTGCAAATAGGGCAACAGGTAATGCCCGGTATAGCTACGTTTCTCTTTGGCCACCGTTTCCGGCGTGCCTTCGGCCACGATCATGCCGCCGCCGTCGCCGCCTTCCGGCCCCAGATCAATAATCCAGTCCGCCGTTTTGATAACCTCGAGATTGTGCTCGATGATGATGACCGTGTTGCCCTGCGCCACCAGCGCCTGCAGCACTTCGAGCAATTTGCGCACATCCTCGAAATGCAGCCCGGTCGTCGGCTCGTCGAGAATATAGAGCGTCTTGCCCGTCGCGCGCCGCGACAGCTCCTTCGCGAGCTTGATGCGTTGCGCCTCGCCGCCGGATAGCGTCGTTGCCGCCTGCCCGATCTGGATATAACCGAGTCCGACGCGCGCCAGGGTCTCGAGCTTGTCGCGGATCGACGGCACGCTGGCGAAGAACCCCGCCCCCTCCTCGACCGTCATGGCGAGCACATCGGCGATGGATTTTTCGCGCCACGTCACTTCCAGCGTCTCGCGGTTATAGCGCTTGCCGTGACATTCGTCGCAGGTGACATAGACATCGGGCAGGAAATGCATCTCGATCTTGATGACGCCATCGCCTTCGCAGGCCTCGCAGCGCCCGCCCTTGACGTTGAACGAGAAGCGCCCCGGCCCATAGCCGCGCGTCTTGGCCTCGGGCAACCCGGCGAACCAGTCGCGGATCGGCGTGAAAGCGCCGGTATAGGTCGCGGGATTGGAACGCGGCGTGCGCCCGATTGGCGACTGGTCGATGTCGATGATCTTGTCGATATGCTCGGTGCCCTTGAGCGTCTTGTGCTCGCCGGGCAGCTCGCGCGCATCATGCAGCTTGCGCGCCAAAGCCTTATAGAGCGTCTCGATCACGAGCGTCGATTTGCCGCCACCGGAAACGCCGGTCACGCAGGTCATGGTACCGAGCGGGAACCGCACATTGAGATTTTTGAGATTGTTGCTGCTGGCCCCCACTACTTCGAGCCATTGTCCCTTATGCCCCGGCCGCCGTTCCGTCGGTAGCGCAATGCCACGCGCACCGGACAGATATTGCCCGGTCACGCTCTCCGGATTCGCCGCGATCTCGGCCGGCGTGCCTTCCGCCACCACCGCACCGCCATGCACGCCTGCCCCGGGCCCCATATCGACAACATAATCCGCCGCGCGGATCGCGTCTTCGTCATGCTCGACGACCAGCACGGTATTGCCGATATCGCGCAAGCGCCGCAGCGTCTCGAGCAGCCGGTCATTGTCGCGTTGATGCAACCCGATGCTGGGTTCATCCAGCACATAGAGGACGCCGGTCAAGCCGGACCCGATTTGCGAGGCGAGCCGGATGCGCTGGCTTTCTCCGCCCGACAGCGTGCCGGAATTGCGCGACAAGGCGAGATATTCAAGCCCGACATTATTGAGAAACTGCAGCCGTTCGTTGATTTCCTTAAGGATGCGCTCGGCAATTGTGCGCTGTTTGGCTTTGAGTTTCGGTTCAAGCCCGCCGAACCACGCCGCCGCGCCTTTGATCGAAAGCGCCGAAATCTCGGCGATATTCTTGCCCACAATCTTGACCGCGAGCGCCTCGGGCCGCAACCGCGCCCCGTTGCAAGCCTCGCAATGCTGCGAGGATTGATAGCGCGACAATTCCTCGCGCATCCAGCTGCTCTCGGTCTCGCGCCAGCGCCGCTCGAGGTTAGGCAAAACGCCTTCAAACGGCTTGGTGTTCTTGTAACTGCGATTGCCGTCAGCGTAGGAAAAGGCAATCGCCTCTTCGCCCGTGCCGTTCAGAATGGCGTCGCGCAACTTGGCATCGAGCTTGTGCCACGGCGTATCCATGCGGCCCTTATAAGCTTTGCACAAGGATTCCAGCGTCTGCGTATAGAAGGCAGAGGTCACGCTCTTCCACGGCGCGATCGCGCCGTCTTGCAGCGATACGGTTTCATCCGGCACCACGAGCGCCGGATCGAAATAGAGCTTTTCGCCAAGCCCATCGCAGGCCGGACACGCACCATGCGGATTGTTGAAAGAAAACAGGCGCGGCTCGATCGCGTCGATCGTGAAACCGCTGACCGGACAGGCGAACTTGGCCGAATAGGTCACGCTTTCGTTGGTCGTCATATTGACGACATAGAGCAACCCATCCGCGAGCTTAAGCGCCGTCTCGACCGAATCCGCAAGCCGATTGCCGAGATCGGGCTTGACGACGATGCGATCGACCACAACATCGATATCATGCTTCTTTTTCTTGTCGAGCGCCGGTACGGCATCAATCTCGTGCAAGGTGCCGTCAACGCGCAACCGCTGAAAACCCTTCTGCCGCAGCTCGAGAATTTCCTTGCGATATTCGCCCTTACGGCCGCGCACCAGCGGGGCGAGCAGCATGAGCTTGGTGCCTTCGCCAAGCGCCATGATACGGTCGACCATCTGGCTCGCGGTCTGGCTTTCGATCGGCAGTCCCGTCGCCGGCGAATAGGGCACACCGATGCGGGCGAACAGTAGGCGCATATAATCATAAATTTCGGTAACCGTGCCGACCGTCGAACGCGGATTGCGCGACGTGGTCTTCTGTTCGATCGAAATGGCAGGCGACAGACCCTCGATGCTATCGACATCCGGCTTCTGCTGCATTTCAAGGAATTGGCGCGCATAGGCCGAAAGGCTTTCGACGTAGCGGCGCTGGCCTTCGGCATAAATCGTGTCGAAAGCGAGGGAGGATTTACCGGAACCGCTGAGACCGGTAATGACAATCAGCTGGTCGCGCGGCAGGCTGACATCGATGTTTTTAAGGTTATGTTCACGCGCGCCGCGTATATGAATATGTTTCAGCATGATAATTCCGCTTTTTCCCTCGGCAAACCCTATGCTATTTAGGCTGGGAACATGAAACCGGCAATGCCTTATGTCCGAAACTGAAAATCCTTTGGCTGAGAAGCCCTTAACCGATTACGCGCTGCAGCGTTTGCGTGCGCTGGCGGAAGGCAACGGCCTTGAGCCGCTCAAAATCAAAATCAACAGTTCAGACGAAAAAGACGTCACCTTGACCGGCGTCATTAATCTGACCGCGAAGGCGGAAGCGCGGACCCAGCAATTGCTAGGCCGCAACTTGAAGCTGCCCAAGGTCGAGCGCTCCTTCACCAATTTTAACGAACTGGCCGAATTTGTCAGCGAGCGCCAGAAGGAATTGCAGGCCAGCAGCGACTGGTACGATGAGGTGCTGACCGATCTCGACAAGCAGCCGGGCAAAGGCTGGGGGCTTGAGAACGCGCGCATCATTTTCGACAATCATCCGGAAGAAAATTACAGCGCCTCCGTCGGCTGCACCAAATGCTTCGGCAAGGGCACGCTGATCTGCGAATATTGCGTTGGGCGCGGCTATACGCCATGCCGAGTCTGCAGTGAGCGCGGCACGGAGCCTTGCTATACCTGCTATGGCAACGGTATGAACCCGCAGGACCAGAGCCTGCCCTGCCCCACCTGTAACGGTAGCCGCTTTGCGATTTGCCGCACTTGCCAGGGTCGCAAGGGTATTCCCTGTGGCAACTGTCAGGCCAGCGGCGTCGTCATGTGTCCGCCTTGCAAAGGCGGCGGCAAAATCGTCGAGCTGTCAACCATCAGCTTCGGTGCGGAAGCCGTTTTTGCTTCAGGCAGCGGCGCCGAACTGCCGGGCGCCTTACGCCGCGCCATGGACCGCACCGGCGGCGTCAAATCGCTGGCTAATGGCCATGCCACCATCGACTATGCCAAGCCAAAGGACGAAGATAAGCGGCCCGGGCTGATGCAGCTGCAATACACCGCCAAGCTGCGCACCGCCGACATCGTCGTCCAGCTCGGCGAGCGCGGCAGCCGCATCGCCGTGTTTGGCCACAAGCGTACCATGCTCGAAGTACCGGCCTTCCTCGATAAAAGTCTCGAAGAACCGTTGCAACAGCTGGCCGCTGTCGCCAAAGGCCAGGGCAGCCTCGACAAAATGCTCGAATATCGCGCCTTTAAGGACGCCTGCGGCTTGATTCTGACTGGCCAAGGCCAGGTCGAAAATCTGCGCAAGCTCTACCCGCTCGGCATGAGCAAGGAGATGATGCAGAAAATTCTGCAAACCATGCGCCGCGCCCTCGCCCGTCAGACCATGGCCGCACGCTGGATCGGCTTCCTCGCTTCCTTCGTCCTCGCCGATGTGCTGGGAGGGGCCTTCTATCTGACGCCGCTGCACAAGACAATTCTTTTAAATACCGGCAAAAATGCTGCTTTAGGCGCCGAGATTTTCGTCCCGATTTTCTGTGCGATATTAGGCTTTGTCCTGACGGGCCAAGCGGCACTCTTCCATCTCCAACGCCGCTTTCCGGGCAAGAAGCTCGGTCTGCACCACCATGGCGGTATCCTTGCGCTTTGCGCCGCCGTTATCGGACTGCTCGTGCCGTTTTTGATCAGCTGGCTACAACCTGACGGCG
>JBDHTV010000133.1:0-5053 GCA_039808825.1 Bdellovibrionales bacterium
CTTAGCCTGGCGGCCGGGCAGGAGATCATTGTCAATTTCACGCCGCATCTCGTGCCGATGAATCGCGGCATTTTTGCCAGCATCTATGTCCGGCTCAAGCCGGGCGCCGACGCGGCGGCCATCCGCACCGCCTGGCACCGGGCCTATGGCGCCGAGCCCTTCATCCAGATCCTGCCCGAAGGAGTGCTGCCGAGCACGCGGCAAGTGCGCGGCACCAACCTGTGCCAGATGAACGTGGTCATGGACCGGGTCTCCGGCCGTGCCATCATCCTTTCGGCCATTGACAATCTGGTCAAGGGCGCGGCGGGACAGGCGGTGCAAAATATGAATCTGCTGCTCGGCCTGCCGGAAACGACCGGGCTGACGCAGACGGCGCTGTTCCCTTGAGCCGTGTAGTTTAACGCGCGAGCACCTGCGCCGCTTCCTTCGTCGTAGCGATCGCCGACGAGGCCTGCTGGATGGCGGCGCTGATCTCGTTCATATTGCCACCGATGCTGCCAACAGCTTGCGACGCGCTCTGCATATTGCTCGCCATCTCCGAGGTCACGGCGCTTTGTTCCTCAACGGCGCTCGCCGTCGTCGTCACATATTCGCGGACCGCCTCGATCGATTTCTTGATCTCGCTTAACGCCCCGACGACATCGCCTGCAATGCCTTGAATGTTATTAATCTCGCCGGTGATATTCTTGGTCGCCGCCGCCGCCTGGCCCGCCAGATTCTTCACTTCGTTCGCGACCACCGCGAAACCGCGTCCCGCTTCGCCAGCGCGTGCCGATTCAATCGTGGCGTTGAGCGCCAGCATATTGATCTGGCTCGCGATGCCCTGGATCATCTCGACGATGCTGCTCATCGCCCGCGTCGCTTCATTGAGGCGCTGCGTCGCCTGGTCGGCATGGGTCGTGTTCTCGAATGCCGTATCCGCGGCGGTGCGCGAGCGGGTCATGCTCTCGGATATCTCGCGCACGGACGACGCCATTTCTTCGGAAGCGGAAGCGACCGTCTGGACATTGGTTGCCGTCTGTGTCGTGGCGGCCATGGCGCCGCTGCTCTGTTCATTGAGCCGGGTAATCGCCTTGTCGATTTCGCCGAAATTCGTATCGATCAGTTGCTTGAGGTCGGCGAGCAGCTTGATCTGCTTGGTAATGTCGGTCGCGAATTTGACGACCTTGTAAGGCTTGCCTTTCGAGTCAAGGATCGGATTATAAGACGCTTCGATCCAGACTTCCTTGCCGCCCTTGCCGATGCGCTTATATTGTCCGGCGTCGAATTCGCCGCGCCCGAGCTTATCCCAGAAGGCACGATATTCCGGGCTCACCTTATAGGCCTGATCGACAAACATGCTGTGATGCTTGCCCTTGATTTCATCAAGGCTATAGCCGAGCGTGTTGAGGAAGTTGGGATTGGCGTCAAGCACGGTACCTTCGAGCGTAAAGCTGATGACGGCCTGCGACTTATTGATGGCGTGTACCTGCCCCTGCAGATCGGCAAAGCGCTCTTTTTGCGCCGTGATGTCGGTCGCGAACTTAACGACCTTGTAAGGCCGCCCCTGCTTGTCGAAAATCGGGTTATAGGAGGCCTCGATCCAGATTTCCTTGCCGCCCTTGCCGATGCGCAGATATTGGCCGGCATCAAACTCGCCGCGGTTCAACTTTTCCCAAAAGGCGCGGTATTCCGGGCTCACCTTATAGGCCTGCTCGACGAACATGCTGTGGTGCTTGCCCTGGATTTCTTCGAGCTGATAGCCGAGCGCGTTGAGAAAATTCGCATTCGCCGTGATGATCGTGCCGTCGAGATTGAACTCAATCACGGCTTGCGCCTTGTGAATTGCCGTCAACAGGGCAGCCGCCTCAGTGGCCTGACCATTCGCTCCGAAGAAGGACATTATGTGACTCCAATGGAAAGGGTAGAACGGATTACCAACGGAAACTTCTAAAGCAAACGGCTTGCTTGCAGTGCGCGGAAACTTTGCAATTCATGTGCCAGAGCGGCAAAAGCAGCATTTTACCGGAGTTGGACTATGCCGCCTGATATCTTTAAAAAAACCTTAACCTGATACATTCTATCGTGTGGCGAAATTGACGCAGGCTTGCACTCAAGCTGCGGTCATACGGACCACTCGAGGGGCACTCTAACGGCTTGTCCGACAGGCACTGCCAAGCCATGACCGTTTTCAATTTCAAACTGCGTCGCATTTTGCGATGCAGCTAGTCCAGCAGCAGCGCCGTTGTCGCCCCGGCCTGCGGTAGAGCTGGACGCTGCGGCGCGTTGGTCGCGAGACTCGGCCGGAAATAATGCGCCGCCTGCACCACTAGTGACCCCAGCCTCTGCGTCGCAGGGTCGGTGATCGCGCCGCTGGCCAGCACCTGCTGCAGGGCTGGAATGGCTTGCCGCACGTCATTGACCTCGCTCCAATAGAAATTGCGCTTCGGCTCGTCCGGCGTCTTGGCCTGTCGGCTCCGGCTGAAAATATCGCTAAACCAGTAATTGAGTTCCCAGCGATGCGATTGCGGATCAGATGACGGGCCAGGATTTTGCCGCCAATCCTTGATCTTGGCTTGCAGCGTTGCCGAGTCTTCGGTGAGCGGCTTGCCCTCCAACTGCGCCGCGACGCGCCAGCGCAACTCATAACCGGCAAGGAAAGCTTTATCCGCCGCGCGCACCATATTGATGTGCACGCGCTGCATTGCCTTCTTGTCGTCCGGATCCGGCGGCGTGACCCGGTCGAGCCCGTAGCGCGCCGGGTTGTCGAGCGCCAGCGCGACCCAATAGCGCGGCATCGCATACAAAAAGCCATTCAACGCGCGCGCATGTTTGACCCCCGCGGCATTTTCGAGCAATTCCTGCCGCTGCTGCCGGTTTTGTGCCAGCGCCGCGCCTTGCAGATGTTTCGCCTGCTGTTTGAGCTTGCGCGCCTGTTGTCTTGCTGCATCGAGAAACAAGCCGTCGGCGTCATATTCAAGCCCCCAGCGCTCACGCTGCTGAAACCAGCTTTCACCGCGTTTTTCAAGCTTGATCCGCCGCTGCATAAAATGCGCCGATTCGTGATCGCCGCTATAAGCCTGGACGAGCGTGCCCGGCGGCGACCGTTCCATCAGACCACCGATACCGGAGATCAGCGCCCAATCCTGCGCCGGCGTCCAGCGCCGGTCCGGCGCCAGGATCACCGCGGCCTTGTCCCAACATTCGCCAACCAGCCGGCGCGGCAGTTGCTTGGCGGCTGCAACTTCCGCAATCGACCCACCCTTGACCAGCAGCTCATCAATATTCGGCGCACAAACCTGCGCCGTCACATTCCGCCAGCGCCAATGTTTCCACACCTGCGGTTTGTCCGGAAACGCCTCGCGCGCCTGCCGCGCCATGAAGCTGGCGCGCTCACGCAACTGCGCCGGGGTGAACTGCGCCTCGGTATGGTTGCCCGTGCCGCGCACGGTAGGGGCATGCGGTACAGCCGCCAGATCGATGACCAGCACCGGGCGGCCGACAATCTCTGTCAGGGCACGCGAAAAATCGACCGGATCGCGCGTATCGCGCGTGCGCCATAATTCGGCAACCGCCAGGACGACGCTTTGATTGGTCTGACCCGGAGCAACGGCGTGGACAGTAGTGGCTGGCGCAAACGCTACGGCTTGCGTCTTGGCAGGCAACCCCTCCGGTCCAGCATGGATCATGGCGCTCCGAATCGAACCTAACCGGTCAATGCCATCACAAGTCGGACTGAAAATAAATAAAATTCGCAGGATATCAGTGTGTTGCGGTGCGTCATGCGACGCGCTGCCTCTCATACCATTTAATGGCAAGGCGGCTTGCTGCCGCAGGCCCAAATCCTTAAAATAGGTGGCAGAAAAGCTTGGCAGACTCTGCCGGGCGGCCTACATTCCCGCGCAAGCAATGTGAGAACAGCAGGATACCCAATCATGAGCGGCGACCACGACGACATCCATCATATCCGCCCCTGGCGTACCATTGAGCGCCGGAAGTGCCGCCAGATCATGGTCGGCAAGGTCCCGGTCGGCGGCGATGCGCCGATCGCGGTCCAAACCATGACCAACACGCTGACCACCGATGTCGCCGCGACGGTCGATCAGATCAAGCGTTGCGAGGCAGCGGGGGCCGATATCGTGCGCGTGTCGTGTCCGGATGAAGAATCGTCGGCGGCGCTCAAGCATATCGTCAAGCAGGTCAGCGTTCCGATCGTCGCCGATATCCATTTCCACTATAAGCGCGGTATCGAGGCCGCCGAAAACGGCGCTGCCTGCCTACGCATCAACCCGGGCAATATCGGTTCCGCCGAACGCGTGCGCGAAGTCATCAAGGCCGCGAAGGATCACGGCTGCTCGATGCGCATCGGCGTCAATGCGGGGTCGCTCGAGCAGGAACTGCTCGAAAAGTATGGCGAGCCTTGTCCGGACGCGATGATCGAGAGCGCGCTCAATCACGCCAAGATTCTCGAGGATAACGACTTTTTCAATTTCAAGATCAGCGTCAAGGCATCGGACGCCTTCCTTGCCGTCGCCGCCTATCAGGGCCTGGCGAGCGCCTGTGATTACCCGCTGCATGTCGGCGTCACCGAGGCGGGCGGCCTGCGCGCCGGAACCGTCAAGAGCTCGATCGGCATGGGCATGCTGCTATGGTCCGGCATCGGCGACACGATCCGCGTTTCACTCTCCGCCGAGCCGGAAGAGGAAGTCAAGGTCGGGTTTGAAATGCTCAAGTCGCTCGGCCTGCGCCGTCGCGGCGTGACCGTCATTTCTTGCCCAAGCTGCGCGCGGCAGAATTTCAACGTCATCAAGACAGTCGAAGTGCTCGAAGAGCGGCTCGCCCATATCACGACGCCGATGACCGTCTCGGTGATCGGCTGCGTCGTCAACGGCCCCGGCGAGGCGCTGATGACCGATATCGGCTTCACCGGCGGCGGCAAGGGCACACATCAGGTCTATATCAAGGGACAGCCCGACCATCGCCTCAAGGATGAGGATATCGTGAGCCATCTCGTCGGGCTGGTCGAGCAGCGCGCGGCCGAGATCGAGGCCGCGAAAGCGACCGCCGAAGCCGC
>JBDHTV010000134.1:0-5019 GCA_039808825.1 Bdellovibrionales bacterium
GCTTCCAGCTCTTCCTGCACCACGCGGGCATAGTTCTCCGCGTCGTTGGTGATGGTGCAAACGGCGATCTGCACCGGCGCGAGCCACAGCGGCAGCTTGCCCGCATAATGCTCAATCGAGATGCCGAGGAAGCGGTGCATGGAACCGAGGATGGCGCGATGGAGCATGACCGGGCGATGCTTTTGCCCGTCCTCACCGACGAAATGGGCGTCGAGCCGTTCCGGCATGTTGAAATCGACCTGCAGCGTGCCGCATTGCCATTCGCGGCCGATCGCATCGCGCAGATAGAACTCGATCTTCGGGCCGTAGAAGGCGCCGTCGCCGCTATTGATGTCATATTCGAATCCGGCGGCCTTGAGCGCCTCGTGCAGCGCGCCTTCCGCCTTGTCCCAGACGGCGTCGCTGCCGACGCGCTTTTCCGGCCGGTCGGCGAGGCGCACGCGCGCCACTTCATAGCCAAGATCGGCATAGACCGAGCGCAGCAGATCGCAGAAGCGGATGCTCTCGCTCTGGATTTGCTCTTCGGCGCAGAAGATATGCGCGTCGTCGGTCACGAACTGGCGCACGCGCATCAGCCCGTGCAGTGCGCCATGCGCCTCGTTGCGGTGGCAGACGCCGAATTCCGCCATGCGCAGGGGCAGGTCGCGATAGCTCTTGATGCCCTGCTTGAAGATCTGGACATGGCCGGGGCAGTTCATCGGCTTGACGCCGATATGGCGTGGTTCGCCGTCGCCTTCGCGCGGCGGCACCGTGATCTTGAACATATTGTCGCCATAGAGCTCCCAGTGGCCGGAAGCCTTGAAAATGGAACTATCAATCAGCTGCGGCGCCAGCACCTCGACATAGCCGCCGCGTTCGAGCCGGCGGCGGATGTAATTTTCGAGCACGCGATAGAGCGTCCAGCCCTTCGGGTGCCAGAAGACGCTGCCGGCGGCCTCGTCCTGGAAATGGAAGAGGTCAAGCTCCTTGCCGAGCTTGCGGTGGTCGCGCTTCTCCGCTTCCTCCAGCTGCGTCAGATAGGCCTGCAGCTCCTTGTCGTCGCGCCAGGCCGTGCCGTAAATCCGCTGCAGCATCGGGTTGCGGTGATCGCCGCGCCAGTAAGCGCCCGCGACCTTCATCAGCTTGAAGGCGGTGCCGACATGGCCGGTGGAGGGCAGATGCGGGCCGCGGCACAGATCGAGCCACTCGCCCTGCCGGTAAACCGAGATCGTCTCGCTCTCCGGCAAATCGCGGATCAGCTCCGCCTTGAATTTTTCGCCCTTGCTCTCGAAGAATTTGATCGCCTCGGCGCGCGGCCATTCCTCGCGTACCAGCTTGGCGTCGCGGGCCACGATCTCCTTCATCTTCGCCTCGATCGTCGCGAGATCGTCGGTCGAGAAGGGCTGCTCGCGGTAGAAATCGTAATAGAAGCCATTTTCGATGGCGGGGCCGATGGTGACCTGCGTGCCGGGGAACAGTTCTTGCACGGCTTCCGCCATAACGTGCGCGCAGTCGTGCCGGATCAGTTCCAGCGCTTCCGGCGATTTGCGGGTGATGATCTCGACCTTGCCGTCTGCCGTGAAGGGGCGGTGCAGATCGCGCTCCTCGCCGTTGAACTTTACGGCGATGGCGGCCTTGGCGAGCCCGGCGCCGATGCTGGCGGCCAGCTCCGCGCCCGTTACATCGCGGTCGAAAGATTTTACGTTGCCATCCGGCAGGGTCAGATTACGCGCCATTTTCTTCATGCATTTTCAAAGTCAAAAGGGAAGGCAGCCTAACCCATTTTTACTGGTTCTGTAACCAATTTTTGCATTGCAATGCGGCTTAAGCCGCCGCTTCGGCTGCGCTCGTTTGGGCGGTGTCGCCGAGCATTGCGCTACGCCATTGTGGGTAGGGGAATTTGTCCGTCACCCAGTCGCGGGCGCGTTCGCCATAAGCAAGACGCGATTTTTCACCGAGGCCAAGAATTTCCAGCATGGCGTTATGCAGCGCCTGCGCGTCGCTTGCCGGATAGACCCAGGCGGAATAGCCGGGTTCGACCAGTTCGAGGTGCGCGCCGCTGTCGCTGACCAGCAGCGGGCGGCCCATGGCCTGCGCCGCAAGCAGCAACGGGTCAACCCCGCTCGCGGCGCGGCTGGCGCAGACCACGGCCTGGGCCAGCCATAATGCGGCGGGCAAATCCGGGCAATGGTCGGTGAACAGTATTTGTCCGGCGAGCCCGTAATGATTGACCGCGCCGAGCAGTTTTTCCCGATAGCCGGGTACGGTTTCCTGACCCAGGATAACGGCGTAGACATCGCGCCGCCCGGTTTGGGCGAGCGCGTGGAACAGCGAGATTTGTCCGCCATCTGGTTTAAGATCGCCGCAATGCAGAAAGAGCGCGGCGTTTTCCGGCACCCGCCAGTCGGCGGCGAGACGCAGCGCGCGGTCGGGGCGGACTTGCTGCGGGTCGAAATGCACCGGGTCGATGCCAGGCGGCACCAGCGTCAATTCGTTGTCGGTGAGCGTGAAATCCTGTTCCAGCTGGCTGAAGACGAACTGGCTGTTGGTCACCACTTCGCCGCCCGACAAAATGAAGTCTTGCACCAGCTTCTGGTTGAGTTTGGTGGCGGCCAGCGGTTGGTACACGAGGCAGCGCACGAGACTGCGCGGCGGCACGGCGCGGCGGATCAACCGCCAGTCGGCGATATCCTGCAGCCAGCTCAGGCTGGGGCGGGCCCGTTGCACCAGCTCGGTCAAGGCATGGCGCTTTTTCCAGTGCTGCAGCAGGGTCGGCGTGGCGGGCAAGGGCGTGTGCGGAATGCCGCAGCGGGCATAGTCGGCCGCCATCGGCCCCGCAGGCGCGGCCACGAGGCTGGCGCCGCCCGTGCGGTGCCATTGCGCGGCGCAATCCAGCCACTGCCGGTTGCCCACAGTTGGGTCGAGGGTGCGCGGCAGCAGCAAAAATGCCGGTTTTTTAGTTGCTAGTGTCATCCACGACTCTTTGCCATATTTTCAAGCCTAGTGAAGTTTCAAGGATTTTTCGAGCAAATCATGTGTTTTATCCACGGGTTTTGCTCGGGTGGACAATATGGTAAACGAAACGCCCATCACGGGCGGCAAAGCAATAGAACCCCCTGAAGCCGCCAAATTGGGCGGTCTGCTCGTGCGCCTGCCTGATCTGGTGGTGCCGCCGCGCGATATCACACTGGCCGACGGTTCGATGCGCCATGATCCGGGCGGCAAGATCGCGCGCTGGGAAATCCCTGGCAACAGCCCGATCGGCGTGACCATCGTCAATGGCTTCGGCACCACGGCGGCGCAGGATGGGTTGGACGCCGCCCGTATTTTCGACAAGCTCTATGCTGGGCAAAAGCGGCGTCCGACAATCACAGTTTTTGATTATCGCGGTCTTGGCGAGTCAACCGGGATTGCCGCGTCTGAAATTTCCTTTAGCCGGATGCGCGCCGATGCCGCTGCCGTGCTCAAGGAAACCGCGGGCCCGCAGATCGTGTTCGGCGCCTCGCTGGGCGGCAATACGGCGCTGCTGTGGGCGCAGCGCGATTTTGAGCAGGCGCAGCGCTTTTATGCGCCGCGCAAAGTACTGGCGGTGGTAGCGCTCAACCCCGCCGATATTACCCGGATAGAAGATATCGAGCTCAAGAGCCGCCATTTCATGCGCCAGATGCGACAGAAACATGGCGTGCGGGGGATTACCCCGGCACATGCTCAAGCGTTCGTCGAAGATGGCCGTCAGCATGGGCTGAAGGATACGTTGTCGCCGCGGAACCTCACCCAGAAGGTCTTCGCCGCGCCGGTTATCCTGATCCAGGGTGACAAGGACGAAATCGTCTCCGCCGCCTATAACGAACAATTGGCGCGCGAGAGCCACGGCCCCGGCATTCTGTTTGTGCCGGTCAAGGGCATGGGACATGATCCGGCGAAAAATCCGGCAGCGCTTGCCGATCTGGTTACGCGCCGCTTCATGCTGAACGGCAAAGACGTGACGCTGGCGCAATGGCTTGATCATCACCTCAAACCGGACCGTGCCTGGATTGCGACGCAGCATATGCGCCGTACGGTGTTGCCCAAGGTGGTTCCGGCGGTGCGTGAAGCCAGCGTGCAGGGCATGCAGGATTTGTGGAAGTTTGGCGCGCGTCTTGTCACCGGGCTGACGCAGGCGACCCGTGCGGCGCTGCAATCCGAACGCGCGCAGCGGCTGCGCGCCCAGCTCAAGCAGGCTCAGGCCTCCGGCTGGGAAAAGCTGTTCCCGCCGCGTATCGCCCATGACCCCAAGCCGCCCGCGAATGACGATGAACGGCAACGCCGGCTTTATCCGCCGCCGCACCAGAGCAACAAGATCGGGTGAGGGCGATGTCGTTTCAAGCCATTCAGCCTGAATATGGCGCGCCGGTCCATGGTCTCATAGTGCCAGGGCGTGCGCCGTGGCTGCTGCTCGTGCCGTCGATGGAAGCGCCGGAGCTGCAGAATATCGCGCTCATCGAGTTCATGCGGGCCAAGGCTGTGACGACGGGGCGCGGCTTCGCCAGTTTCCTGCCTGCCGTGCCGGCGCGTTATGACGATACGGCGCATAGCGTGGCGGCCAAGGCGCTGCTGCGGCAGGCGGTGACAGCGTTCGGCCAGCCGACGCAAGGCTTTATTGCCGCCGCGCCGCGCGAGCAGGTCGTTATGCAACGCACGTTGAGCGCCAGCAAGGGCATGCATGGTGTGCTGACGGAAAATCTACCCTTCGAGCAGGCCGTATTTCAGAGCTTGCCGGCGCGGCAAGCCTTTGCCAAAAAGCTCGGATTGGTCACGCAATCAATCCGGAATCAGGGCTTTGGTCAGTTTCATCACCCATAATCAACGCCGCCTCGCTTACGAAGCGCAGACCGGCGCGACGCCGGGCCTGGTTTTTCTCGGCGGCTATTTCTCCGACATGACGGGCACGAAGGCGCAGTTCCTCGCCGAAGCTTGCGCCGCCGCCGGACGTGCCTTCGTGCGCTTCGATTATAGCGGGCATGGCCAGTCCGAGGGGCGCTTTCGCGACGGCTGCATCGG
>JBDHTV010000135.1:0-4971 GCA_039808825.1 Bdellovibrionales bacterium
GGCAACCGGATCAGCATTCCATTGCCGCAGGAATGGCTCGACCAACGTGAAGCGCTCGCCGCCTATCGCACGCAGCGTGCGGCACTGCTGCAAACGTGGCAGGAAACCGGCGCGGAGCCGGAAGAGGCGCTGCTGCGCCAGACCCGCATGGCGCTCGCCGCCCCGGCGCGGCGCATTCCGCTCACCGATGCCGAGGCGGCACAAGCCGCCACCCTGCATCAAGCTTTGGCCGCCGCCGCGCAACGACAGGACGGCCTGGCTTATAGCCGCGCGCTCGCGGCGCTCTTGTTGCTGCAGACCCCACCGCAGATCGGCGCTTTCGCGTCAAATTTGCTGCAGCCCTGGCTGGCCTCGCTACTCGCCGCTGCGCTGAATGAGCCCGCGCTGTTAAGCATCAGCGACGACAACGCGACCGCCGCCCAGGCACTCGACTGGTGCATGGCCTTCGCCGCCGCCATGCAGCAGGCGCATGAGACCGGACAATTACCGGGCGGCGCGACCGCCTGGACCGGACAATGGCTGCCGCTGCTCGGCTTCGATATCACGGCGATCAATTTCTATTCGACCGATCTCAATCTGCGTGCCTATACCGCCGCGTTCGGCGCGCTGCGCGCTGCCGCCTTTGCCGTCACACCGCCTTTCGGCGACGGCCCGCTACGGCTTTATGGCGAGCTGGCTGAACAAAAGCCGGATCAGCGTATACGCCTCGCGCTCTTTTGCTCGCATCCGTCCGCGCATGGCCACGGCCTGCCCCATATCATCTGGTGGCTCGCCTGCCTCGACCGCACACGTTACGAGCCGGTGCTGGTGTTGCGCCAGATTCCCGAGAATGTGCAGATTCTCGAGAAGTTCCTGCAGCGTTATCCGAATCTGCAGGACTATGCCCCGGTCATCATCGTCAACGACGCGAACTTGACCGAGCTGCGCCGCTACCATTTCGATCTGCTCTATAATTTTGATGATCTGTGCCGCGGCCGCAGCGAACGCCCCGGCTATACCAAGCTCGCCGCGCGGCAGGTCACCGCCTTTTACACCCCGGCGACGACCGGCTGCACCAATATGGATTACTTCATCACTTCGCGCGCGCTTGACCCGCTGGTTGATGAAGCCTTCAACGAGCAGCCGATTTTAACGGAAGGCCTGTCCTTCTGCTTCCATTACGAAAGCTATTTCGGCGTCAAGCCGCTCTGGTGCCAGCGCGATGCCGATTTGCCGCCCGATGCCGTCGTTTATACGATGGGCTCTTCGATGCTGACCAAGCTGCGCCCGGAATTCATCGACGCGCTGCTGACCATCATGCAACAGGTGCCGAACAGCTATTGCGTTGCCATGCCCGCCGCGCGCCCCAAAGACCGTTTGCACCTGACTGAATATCTGCTGCGCGCCTGCGCCCGACACGCTGTCGACCCGGCCCGCTTCCGCTTCTACCCGATCACGAGCCGCAATTTGCTGCACGGCTTGCTCACGGTCAGCGATGTCTTTCTCGATTTCTTCCCTTTCTCCGGCACCAATAATCTGATGGACCCGATCGCGACCGCAACGCCCTGCGTCACGTTCTGCCCCAATCCGGGCTATAGCCGCAACCGCATCGGCGGCGTGATTTTACGCGAGCTTGGTCTTGGCGGTTTGGTGACCGAAACAGTCGCTGATTATATTGCCCTCGCCGTCCGCCTCGGCAGTGATGCCGCGCTGCGCAACAGTTGGCGCGCCCAAATGGGCCGCACAGTGCTGGAGGACGGCCCGCTCTGCGACGGCCCCGCCTTCGTCGCGCGCATGGAGCGCGCATTCGAAGAAATCCTCGCCGCCCCGCAACAGGCGGAGGCCCGCTATGCTTAACACCCTGCGCGCCAAACTCGACCGCGACTATGGCGATTTCAGCCAGCTGCTGACTGCCGCTCCGACGGCGGGTGGTATCGATACCGAAGGCCTGTTGCGCGATTTCATGTTCGAAGCCTGGCAACCGCATCTGCCCGCGACGCCGGCCGGCGCGGCCCTGACCGTGGGGCTGCAACATGCGCGCGAAGCCGTGCTGACGCTGCAGCATTTCGGCATGAGCGCCATCCTCAACCCGGCGGGTCGCCTGTTCGAGGATTTGCTGCCGCTGACCGAAACACAGGATTGCCGCCTGATCTTCGGCTCGCCCGAACACCTGACCGCCTATGGCACGCCCGATGCCGTCATCGCCATCCACACGCTCAATTTCTTCGAGCGCCCTGCCGCCATACTGCAAGCGGCGCTGTCGGCGCTGCGCCCCGGCGGCAAACTGTTCATCGGCACGCCGAACCCGGCCAGCGGCACGCGCGAGCTGGCGCAGACCATGGGCTTCATCAAGAGTCTGCAGGATATTCCAGCCCCCTTGCAGCAGGCCGGGCAGCTGCATTTCTTCGACCTGCCCATGCTGCGTGCCCTGATCGCCGATAACGGCTTCAACCTGCTGGCCAGCGGCGGCGTGATGCTCAAAACCCTGACCGATGCCCAGCTGCTGTGCCTGATTAACCAAGGTCTGGTCGGCGAGCCCTATCTGCGCGCCCTAAACCGGCTGGGCCAGCGCCTGCCCGAGCTTTGCGCCAGCATCTGGGTCGTGGCGCAAAAACCGGCTTAACGATTACTGGGAAAACCCGTTCGTTTTTCCATAGACAGCGGCAAAACGGCCTGCTAAAGCAACGCCTCTGTTCAAGCGTGGGTGATTAGCTCAGTTGGTAGAGCAGCTGACTCTTAATCAGCGGGTCGCGGGTTCGAGCCCCTCATCACCCACCATTTTTCCTAAGAATTTCGAATACCTTCCCAAAAGCCCCTAGCCGCCAACGCAGTGATGGGCCACAAATTCCGCCAGACTTCTTACCGACCAAAGAGCAAGCGCTTCCGCGTCTTCAATTGCAAAATGACCAACCATATTATCATTACATATTTTAACTAGCTTCTTAGTGTGTGGTGCAAGCTTCAGCTTACAGTATCCGCCATAGCTGTGATCGCCCATGACCGAAGGCGCTGGCAGATCAATAAGAATGTAACAGCCCTCGATCACTCCGTTCTGCTTCTCAAGCTTTAAGCTATCATTGAATGACGGCACACGAAGATTAACCTCACTTTCTACAGAAAGTGTAACATCGTGATCTGTACCATCCGGCCAGACACTTTGATCATTTATGTGAATATTAGATATGCTGCGACCTTGCTCATTTGCCGATCCGTTTGATGTTGCTCCTGCCAGCAAGATCCAAACCGCTATAAACAAGGTATACATGCCGCGCTTCATGGCCAAACCTTATCGTTTCCAAGCCCAGATATAGAATAGCATAGACTGCATTTGTAAAATCACTGTCGACTGTTGGGGTAACTATGCCCAGTTCGCCGCAATCACCGTATCGAGCTGGTTGTGATAGGCCTGAGACAAGGTCGTGGTCGTCGGGAAAGCCAGCCCCGCCATCGCACTCACCAGATTCTGTACCTTGCTATCAAGCAAGCTCTGAGCGCCACCCGCGGCCCTGATCTGCTCGACATGACGCGCGCCAGTTTGTAAGAACGCCAGCACGACGCGTGCTATCATTCACTTTCTCGGCACGGTCATTTCATCTTGCATTTTTTCTCCAGTCGTGAGTGAGCAAAGGTCAATTACAAAAATACGTCTTTCTGTAAGCAATGTTTTCTGATCATCGACGACCATGGCGACCTTGCAGCCGCTGGGCGAAGTAACAAGAGATGTAGCGCGCACACCTTTGGCCATGATGGGCTGGACTGTTCCATCTTTAAGCAGGAACACACCCGAAGCCCTATCGGGCGCGGTAAAATCCGAGCTGGAAAAAACCAGACCTTTTGCAGTGGGGGCATAATACCATGTCGTACTCCACGGAGCTGGCACCACCAGCTTCTCAACATGTCCGTCCAGATAGAGCCAGTAAAGTGGGCGGTCGAGCTGCGCTGGCCAATTCGTGAGCACCCCATGCATCTGATAGTCGCTGTTTAAAAAGTAGGCTTTCTTGAATTCATAATATTGCTTCTGCCGCAACCCTGTGACACTCACTTCATAGGTCCAGAAATTGAGCGCAACGACTCCGCCATCAGCTTTGTGATAAAACACTGGCGGCTCGGAACGACGGCCTTTCTGATCATGCGGAAATTCGAGCCAGCCGTCTCCCGCGCGCAAATTGCGCGTATAGCTTCCTGCAACTTTTGGAGAAACTTCTTTCTCCGGTCGGCAATTGACTTGGTCATATGACAAGCCATCCACTTCGACTTGCTTTGCGTCTTCAAAATTCTTGCCATAGCGATAATGCTTAATCGCCGGATCATAGAACAGGAAGTTGCCGTTCTGGTAGCATGCGAAGGAAATATGCGGCTTCACGGTTTCTGTATTTGTTGTGAGATCCCAAATGACCGCGAAAGCCTCATTGGCAAGTTTGCCCTTCTGCACCGGTGGCATGCCGTAAAAAACGAGGCTCGTATCTGAAAGCCAATAAAATCTTTCATCCGCGCTATACTGCAACCAATAATGACTGCGATAGGTTTTATAGGGGCCATTAGGAAGGGACAGATCACGATTATGATCATCTGTCGCCTCATGCCATGTTTGGCTGATTTGTGGGCCATACATAAGCGCCAGCAGCCAAGTATAGAACCTGAATTCTTTGCTCGTAACGAAAACATTCAGGGTGAATGCAAGCACCAGGACGAACAGACTGCCGAACAACCAGCGCCGAATGTGCCGCCGCAAGGGTATTTTGGCTAAATCGCCCAAATCGTCTGGCGTTTGCTGCATACAAATATTCTCTCTGTCGAACAAAACCGCAATGAGAATGTAATGCGCCAAGCAACGACTGCACAAGCAGGACGCGCAATTTTAACCACAGCATAATGGCATTTGCAGTTCGAAGCGGCAGAAACCCTCATTTTTCATGCAACCATTATTCATCGTTCCTGCGGCGGCACAGCCATGCTATAGCTGCGGCCCGACACAGGGCGCTCTGCCTAATC
>JBDHTV010000136.1:0-4959 GCA_039808825.1 Bdellovibrionales bacterium
GACCGGCCGTTGCTGCTGGTTGATGGGGATGTCGTGCACAACCCCGTGCGACTGTTTTTCAATATTTCGGGCAATATGAAAATCGCCCCAGCCGGCGATATGACGCCGCGCACCGGGCATTTCCATCTGCTCATCGATACAACGCTGACGCCGGAGCAGATGGAATTCGCCATTCCGAACGACGAACAGCATATTCATTACGGCAAGGGCCAGACCGAAGCGACCATCACGCTGCCGCCGGGCAGGCACACGCTGCAGCTGGTGCTGGGCGACGGCGCGCACATGCTCCACAAGCCGCCGGTCATGAGCAAACCCGTCACCGTGACTGTCGAATAAATGTTTCTGTTCGCCGAACCCTGGTGGGAGCTGGTGCTGCGTGCGGTCGTGGTCTATGGCTTCCTGCTCATCATGCTGCGCCTCACCGGCAAGCGTCAGGTCGGGCAGCTCGCGCCGTTCGATCTCGTCTTGCTGCTGATTTTGTCCAACGCCGTCCAGAACGCCATCAATGCGGGCGACAATTCGCTGGTCGGCGGGCTCGTCTCGGCAACAACGCTGCTATTGCTCAATACGCTGGTCGGTTACGTCACTTATCGTAATGCGAGGCTGGAAGCCTTTATCGACGGCAAGCCGGAAGTGCTGATCCATAACGGTAAGCTGTTTCCACGCACGCTCGCGAAGGCCTGCATGTCGCGCGAGGAGCTGCAGGCAGCCTTGCGCCGCGCCGGTTGCGCCACGGTCGAGGAGGTGCAACTCGCGATGCTTGAAATCAACGGTTCGGTCAGTGTCATTTCGCAAGCCGACCGCGAGCGGCAGAAAACCATCGTGCCGGAGCCGGGCAAAACCGCGGATTAAGGCGTTGCCTTATTGGCGCGCGACCATCAGCTTCTTGATTTCGGCAATCGCCTTGGCGGGGTTCAAACCCTTGGGGCAGGTGCGCGTGCAGTTCATGATGGTGTGACAACGATAGAGCCGGAACGGGTCTTCGAGATTGTCGAGCCGTTCGCCGGTCATCTCGTCGCGGCTGTCGGCGATCCAGCGATAGGCCTGCAGCAAAATGGCCGGGCCGAGATAGCGGTCGCCATTCCACCAATAGCTGGGGCAGGCGGTCGAGCAGCAGAAGCACAGAATACATTCATAGAGCCCGTCGAGCTTGGCGCGCTCTTCCGGCGCTTGCAGCCGCTCGCGGTCCGGCGGCGGCGGCGTCTGGCTCTGCAGCCAGGGCTTGATCGAGGCATATTGCGCGTAAAGCTGCGTTACGTCTGGCACCAGATCCTTCACGACCGGACGGTGCGGTAGCGGGCTGATTTTCACATCGCCTTTCACGTCGTCGATATGCTTGAGGCAGGCGAGCGTATTGGTGCCGTCGATATTCATCGCGCAGGAGCCGCAGATGCCTTCGCGGCACGAACGGCGGAAGGTCAGCGTGCTATCCACATCGTTCTTGATATGGATAAGCGCATCGAGCACCATCGGGCCGCAGCGGTCGCGGTCGATGACATATTCATCCATGCGCGGGTTTTTGTCGTCGTCAGGCGACCAGCGATAGATCTTGAAGGTCGTGGTCCGCGTCGCGCCGTTGGGGGCGGGGTGCTTGACGCCTTCCTCGATCCTGGAATTCTCCGGCAAGATAAATTCAGCCATGTCTTACTCCATTCCACGCCTTATTTGGCGCGGTTGTCATCGTCAGCGGGCCGGAACCCGGCCCAGTTTGCGCACCACGGGCCAGCGCCGGTGGGCGGTCGGAATATGTTGCGCCGCGCGATTGCGCAGATTGAACGCCGCCATGTTGTCGCTGTTGACACTGAGCAGCATGGTCAGGACGGCGGCGGCGATACGGAAATCCTGCTGATCTTTCGGCATCAATAGACCCGCGCTTTCGGCTTCACCACTTCAACCTCGTCGGTCAGCGTGTAGAGATGGACCGGACGATAACCAATGCCGCTGTTGCCGGCTTCGTCCACCCAGGTCACGCTGTGCTTCATCCATTCTTCGTCATTGCGCTGCGGATAGTCCTCGCGTGCGTGGGCACCGCGGCTTTCAAGCCGGTTGACGGCGCTGTCGAGCGTGGCGACGGCCTGATAGAGCAGATTGTCAAGTTCCAGTGCTTCGACGAGGTCCGAATTCCAGATCAGCGAACGGTCGGCGATCTTGATGGAGCCTTTCTGGCCGAAGCATTGATGAATCCGGCGCTGGCCTTCCGCCAGCACGTCGCCGGTGCGGAACACGGCGCAGTAATTCTGCATCGTCTTTTGCATCTCGAGCCGCAGGTCGGCGACGCGGATCGCGCCGTTGGCATGGCGAATGGCATCGAAGCGGGCGAGCGCGGCCTGACCCGCATCCTTGGGTAGCTCGCGCTGCAGCGCGCCGGGCTCGATGGTGGCGCGTGCCTGCTGCGCCGCGGCGCGGCCGAAGACCACGAGATCGAGCAGCGAGTTGGAGCCGAGCCGGTTCGCGCCATGCACCGAAACGCAGGCGGCTTCGCCAATCGCCATCAGGCCCGGCACCACGGCGTCGGCATTTTCGCGCGTCGGGCAAATGACTTCGGCGCGATAATTGGTTGGGATGCCGCCCATATTGTAATGCACGGTCGGCAGCACCGGGATCGGCTCCTTCGTGACGTCGACGCCCGCAAAGATGCGTGCGGTTTCGGCGATGCCGGGCAGGCGCTCATGAATGATCTTCGGGTCGAGATGCTCGAGATGCAGATGGATATGGTCCTTGAGCGGGCCACAGCCGCGGCCTTCGCGGATTTCAATCGTCATCGAGCGGCTCACGACGTCGCGGCTCGCGAGGTCTTTGGCGCTCGGGGCATAGCGCTCCATGAAGCGCTCGCCGTTGCTGTTGGTGAGGTACCCGCCTTCACCGCGCACGCCTTCGGTGATCAGGCAGCCCGCGCCGTAAATGCCGGTCGGATGGAATTGCACGAATTCCATATCCTGCAGCGGCAGCCCGGCGCGCAACGCCATGGCGCTGCCGTCGCCCGTGCAGGTGTGGGCGGAGGTTGCGGAGAAATAGGCGCGGCCATAGCCGCCGGTCGCGAGCACGACCGTCTGGGCGCGGAAGCGATGGATGGTGCCGTCGTCGAGATTCCAGGCGACGACGCCGCGGCAGACGCCGCGCTCATCCATCATCAGGTCGAGCGCGAAATATTCGATGAAGAATTCCGCGTCATGCTTGAGCGCCTGCTGATAAAGCGTATGCAGGATCGCGTGGCCGGTGCGGTCGGCCGCGGCGCAGGTGCGCTGCGCGATGCCTTCGCCATAGCGCGTGGTCATGCCGCCGAAGGGGCGCTGGTAAATCTTGCCTTCTGCCGTGCGGCTGAAGGGCACGCCGTAATGTTCCAGCTCGATGATCGCCGGAATGGCCTCGCGGCACATATATTCAATCGCGTCCTGGTCGCCGAGCCAG
Source organism: Bdellovibrionales bacterium (assembly GCA_039808825.1). Classification (GTDB taxonomy): domain Bacteria; phylum Pseudomonadota; class Alphaproteobacteria; order UBA9219; family RFNS01; genus JAGOHT01. Next base: position 3,409 of record JBDHTV010000136.1, read on the forward strand.
TCGGAGCCCTTGACGGTGTCATACATATGATAGCGCCAGTTATCCTCGCCCATATTGCCGAGTGCGGCGGAGATGCCGCCCTGTGCCGCCACGGTATGGCTACGGGTGGGGAAGACTTTAGTGATGCAGGCGGTGCGCAGCCCTTTTTCCGCCATGCCGAAAGTGGCGCGCAAACCGGCGCCGCCTGCGCCGACGACGACGACATCATAAGTGTGATCGACGAATTCGTAAGCCGCCATAAAACTAACCCCCAAACGCGATTTTGCCGACCGCGACAATGCCGATCACGGCGCCGGCAGCGGCAAGAAATTTGACTGCGACAATCAGCGCAAGCCGCGCGCCTTCGCAGCGAACATAATCCTCGATCACCACCTGCAGCCCGTTGGCGGTGTGGTGAAAACCGACGAGCAGGAACAGGCTCATCAGCGCGGCCGGCACCGGCTGCGATAGCCAGCTCATGGTCGCGCCGTAATCGCTCGCCGCCAGACAGAATGTCAGCTTAACGAAGAACCAGCCGCACAGCAGCACCAGCGCCAGCGCCGTGAGGCGCAAGGCCCACCAGTGTGCCGTGCCATGCTTGGCGGAACCGAGGCCGCGCACGCGGCCGAGAGGGGAACGCAAACCACCGGATTGTTGCATCATCAGGCTCCGAGAATGGCGACCCACAAAATCAGGGTCAGCAGCGCGGTGGTGCCGATCATGATCTTGCCGGTGAGATAGACTTGCTTGAGCTCAAAGCCCCAGCCGGTGTCCCACAGCAGGTGGCGGATCCCGGCACAAAGGTGATAGCTGAAGGCCCAGGCCCAGCCCATCAGGAACAGCTTGCCGATGGGCGAGGTGACGCACTGCATGAAGCTCGCATATTCGCCGGGGCCGCGCGCCAGCGCGACGAGCCAGGCGACGAGCACCGGCAAGGCCAGCGACAGGCCGACGCCGGTGATGCGGTGCAGGATGGACAAGGTGCCGGTGAAGCCCTGGTTGTAGATTTGCAGGTGCGGCGACAGGGGGCGCGGCTTGGGCGCGGCTTGGGGCGCGGTGCTGGTCATGCGCGGAAACTCTCGGAATTCGGCAATGGTACGGTCGATTCGCTGATGCGGCACCATACCGCCTTGCATGCGACCCGGCAATATCCTTTGGGCGCGATTTGCCATAAAAATGCGCCTTTTCAGTTGTTTGCTCATGTTCGGTGGCTGTGTTACGCTGCCGCCCGGTTCATCTTGTGGAGCATATTATGGCGAAAAATCGGATTTTTGGCGGTTCGGCGACGGCTTTGATCACCCCTTTCAAAGACGGCAAGGTCGATACCAAGAAATTCCAGGATTTCGTCGCCTGGCAGATCGCGCAGGGCACGCAGTGCCTGATCCCCTGCGGCACGACCGGCGAGTCGCCGACGCTGAGCCACGATGAGCACCACCTGGTCAACGAGCTGTGCGTCGAGGTCGCCAAGGGCAGGGTGCCGGTCATGGCGGGGGCGGGGTCGAACTCGACCGACGAAGCGATTTCGCTGAGCCGTCATGCCGAAAAGATCGGTGCGGACGCGGTGCTGCATGT
>JBDHTV010000137.1:0-4908 GCA_039808825.1 Bdellovibrionales bacterium
CATGATTCCGTTTTCCGCCGTGGCGGGGACGGGCAAGAGCCAGATCACCTTCGACCGCGTGCCGCTCGACAAGGCCTGCGCCTATGCCGCCGAGGATGCCGACTTCACGTTGCGCCTGTGGGAGCTGTTGAAGCCCGCTATCGGCCAGCAGCAGGTGACGCGGCTTTATGAGCGCATCGAACGTCCGCTGATTCCGGCGGTGGCTGCGATGGAGACGGCGGGCGTGCTGATCGATCCCGCCGTGTTGCGCGGCTTGAGCAATGATTTCGCGCAGCGGCTCTTCGTGCTGGAAACCGAGATTCACAAACTGGCCGGACATGAATTCAATGTCGCGTCGCCGAAACAGCTCGGCGAGGTGTTGTTTGCCGAGCTCGGGCTGCCCGGGGGCGAGCGTGGCAAGAACGGGGCATTCTCGACCAGCGCCGACGTGCTGGAGCCGCTTGCCGAGCAAGGGCATGAAATTGTCGGCAAGCTGCTCGAATGGCGCGGCCTCGCCAAGCTGATGTCGACTTATACCGAGACGCTGCAGGAACAGATCGATGCGCGGACGGGCCGGGTGCATACCTCGTTCTCGCTCGTCGGCGCGGCGACCGGCCGCCTGTCCTCGACCGAGCCGAATTTGCAGAACATCCCCATCCGTACCGAAGATGGCCGCGCCATTCGCCGCGCTTTTGTCGCGGCGCCGGGCATGGTGCTGCTCTCGGTCGATTATTCGCAGATCGAGCTGCGGCTCGTCGCGGCGATGGCAGGCATCAAGGCGCTGGTGCAAGCCTTTCATGACGGCGCCGATATTCATGCGCTCACCGCGTCGCAGGTCTTCGGCCTGCCGCTCGCCGATGTCACGCCGGACCGCCGCCGTGCCGCCAAGGCGGTCAATTTCGGGATCATCTATGGCATCAGCGGCTTCGGCCTCGCGAAGCAGATCGGCTGTTCGCCCGGCGAAGCCAACCAGTTCATCAAGCAATATCTCGACCGTTTCCACGAATTGCGCGACTGGATGGAAGCGACCAAGAAATTCATGCGCGCGCATGGCTACGTCACGACCCTGTTCGGCCGCCGTATCCATATTCAGGGCGCGCAGGACAAGGCCCCGGCGCGCCGCGCCTTCGCCGAACGGCAGGCCATCAACGCGCCGATCCAGGGCACGGCGGCGGACATCATGAAGCGGGCGATGATCCGCATGCCCGGTGCATTGCAGGCGGCCGGACTCAAGAGCCGGATGCTGCTGCAGGTGCATGACGAATTGCTGTTCGAAGCGCCGGAGGCCGAGGCGGCGACGGCGGCGAAGCTCGCGCAGCGCGTGATGGAGGAGGCGCCGTTGCCGGTGCTGCAACTCGCCGTGCCGTTGATCGCGGAGGCTGGACAGGGGCCGAACTGGGCTGAGGCGCATTGATGGGCGCCGCGTCGAGAGCAGTTGACTCGGTTTGCCCGGTTTTGGGATAATCAAATTTTGCGCACGCGGCGCGCTGCTGCGGCCGCGGCGCGAAAGTAATTTTATTCTGTCGTGTTTGAGACTGTTCGTGTATGCGGGAGTTGTTCCCGTAACATAACCATGACCAACCATGAGCAGGAGTAACGCAGGAGTACAGCCCGTGTCGGCTGACCGTATCGAAGAGCATAACAGCAAGCGGCGCATCGCCAACCATGATGAGCCAGTCATTGTGCAAATGTGGCGGCTGGCCAGCAACGAGCCAAAATATCTGCCGCGAGACCAGAAAGCCGATGCGCCGGTCGATCCGCGCGCGCAGGTCGACGCCAAGGGCGTCACTTTCCTTCAAGCCATGCAAACCACGCTGACGGAGCTTAAGCTGCCGGGTGGGAATATGGTTCCGGCGCAAGCTGACCGGCTTGGCATTCACGGCCAGCGTATCGGTCAGTTCGCCGATCTCGTCGGCCATGACCCGAAGAAGGGTGCTGCGCTCTTGCAAGCCGCTTCGCTGGCGACGACGATCCCGCAGGAGCGACAGAGCGCCTATCCCGGCATGGTGCCGAGCGTTGGCAAGCCGGAGCTCGAAGATTATTTCAAGGCGCGCGACGCGGCGGAAGCTGCTAAGGCTGCCAAGCAGCCAGTCGCCGCGGTGCGGCCAATTGCGGTTGACGGCGTCATTCAAACGATGGCGCAGCGTTATACCGGTTTCAGCGCCCTTGCGCGCTAAAACCTTGCACTAAAACAAGCAAGCGCAAGACAGAAACCCCGACCTCATGGTCGGGGTTTTTTGTTGGCGATCTATGACTGGCTGCTTTGGCTGAAGGATGGTTTCTGCCCGAAACGAAGAGGACAATGAGTTTGTCGGTAGTATACTGCTAAGCGGCAACGCAAGAGACTTGAAGGTAAAATTTCTAAGATCTCCCTCGTGCAGGCGGTTGTAGTGATTCTAACATACCGTACGAATCGGTACCTGACCTCCATTCGCAACAAAACTAAAATGACGAATAAATTTCAGCAGTCGTCTGCTGTGTTGGGCGGAAACCTCCCTCGTTATCTAGCGAAGCCTTTTATTATGAGGTGGCCCTGTTATGGCAACGGCAGTGATGCAGATTACTCAGAGCATGTATGGATTTGCAAATAACGAGATGAACAGCGGTTCTTTCCCATTCACATTAAAAGAGGACACTCCCTAGAATGAAGGCAAGCAAACTCAAACTGGCAACGTTTCTTTTTGCAGCTATCTCGTTATCCAGCGCAGTGGCATTTGCTAAATCAGCGCCATGCACTGAAACTCTAAAAATCGCCGCCTGCCTAGAGAAGAGCGATCCAGATATTTATCAGCTTCAAAAAAAAGTTACAGCTGCATATGAAGCCCGCTTCTCTAAATTGTCAGGACATGCCCAAAAATTGTTCGAAGTTAAGCAAAAAGAATGGGCAACTCTCCATGGCATAGAATGCGATAAAGTCGGAAATGACTTAGAGATCGAAAAACATACGAACGCAGTAAAAACGTGTTTAAGCGAACGATTCATCACTCGAATTTCGATTTTAAGTATGAACTGTGAAACCGATGCTCAAAATACTGTTGAGGAAATGGCCGTTTGGAAGAAACCTTGGTCAAAAAACATTCCAAGAGACTTTCAAGTTACGCAAGCCATAGAGGCGTACGTAGTTTCGGCTTCGGATGTCGGTGTAAATTTTTATAACCTACCATCAACAACCCTACCCAGAGCACGGAAAACCAAAGGATTGTTGAAAAACGGACACAAGATTCTTTCCCTATGCAAAGCACAGGATCGCGCTGGGGTAATATGGCTCGCTTACCCCTTATTGGATGGAAGCCTTGCCTACGTTCTGCAACAAGACACACGGATGCTTTCCTATAAATAGTTATTCCTATGGCTACACTCACTTAAACCTTAGTTCCGCTAAAATCGCATCAGTAACTGCGGCATGAAGACCAAGCAAATTAGTTTTTGGGTGCCATTTTCGGTGCCAAAATATTTGGAGGCAGCAGTACGCTCGAATGAATTCTGCAATCGTCATTTGTCAGCTAGCATGCTCAGTATGGACATCACCTCCTTGAGTATCTTGTCCATTCACGTCGTAATAATGGTTTTCATTCCATCAACTCTGCTGGACAAGTCTAGATTCAGGTACAAGCCGTTGCGGTAACGCCTTGCGGCCTTACAATGGAAAGAATTGTTCTTATCAAAGGGCTTCCGCGCCCGTGCGACAGGTGAACGAGGGGAAGGGGCAGGCCGCGCCATCCCGCGCAGGCCTCAAACACATTGGCGGCTACTTCGCCGTCGAGACGGTCGAGAAGGTCGCCGTGCTCCGCGCCAGGCTTAGCCTCGACAATTCCGAGCTGTTGAAGCAGGCCATTGATGACCTGTACCTGAAGCACGCCGCGAAGCGCACCTTCGGCGACCTCTAACGGCTTTGTGCCCGGCCCCCGCCTGGCTGTGCCAATACTGTGCCTCGGTGAGCTTGGGTTGCGGGGTGGCAAGCGGCACAAGTGGTTGATTGCAGTGACGTTTTCTGGCTGCTCTAACCCTTTGGCCCAAGAACGCAGCGACGGCCGGAGGTTAGAACTTCGGCAAAGTCTTGCGGAGCATCGCCCGACGCACCATTCCGAGTGCAAGCCCGACAGTCAAGCCCGCCGGAACGAACCGCACCTGAGCGCGCGCGATCTCGTCATGCATCGCCAAGCTGAGCATGAGACCCAGCACACTGGCAATCATGCCCGCGGTCACGGTCCACCGGACCACCGTGCCGGATGCCAGCACGCGTCTCAGTAACCGAAACGCCAGGATCGGGAGCTTGAAGATGCCGCGCAGGACATGGGCGAGGCCGAGGGAGACCGCCATGCTCGCGTCGCCGCCGTTCCCCGCGTTCCGCTCCTGCGCGTCTTCGACCACCTTGTAGGTGAAGTCTTCGGCAGAACCGCGGCGGTGGGGTGAATTTGAAATCAGCGGCACAGGTGTTTCCTCGCGAGCGTCTCCATAGGTCAGCGCGTTCATCATGGCCAGTAATACGGTCTGCTGCAACAGTATTCACGGGGCAGGCAGGAGGCATTCCCACGCAGCCTAACTACTGCAGGCTGGTATACATCCAAAAATTGCCCAAGAGCGATTGGGGCAGCACGATCACGACAACGCTAGACTTATATTCTCATGTCACCGACACGGTGCAGGACGAAGCAGCTGCCATCATAGACGGAGCATTTCGATCAGCCCTCAAACCTAGAAAGCGGACTGATTTCGAACCAAAGTAATCACGAAAGTCCATTGGCCTGATGGTGATTGCTACCCAAATTCTGGGTGGGCGATTTGCTGTGTGATTTGTGCTAATATCCGCCGCCGCTCGGTAGCAAATTTGGTAGCAAAGCCGATTGCCTACTGAGTGGTGGTGGTTTAAGTATATGATTTTATTGGTGTGCGCCCGTAGCTCAGCTGGATAGAGCATCGGTTTCCTAA
>JBDHTV010000138.1:0-4845 GCA_039808825.1 Bdellovibrionales bacterium
CGCTCCACGCCAGTGGCGACCAGCACCGCAAGGCCACCATCGTGGTCGAACCGCTGGAACGCGGTTTCGGCATGACCTTGGGCAACGCCCTGCGTCGCGTCCTGTTGTCCTCGCTGCAGGGTGCCGCTGTCACTTCCGTGCAAATCGAAGGTGTGTTGCACGAATTCTCGTCCATCCCCGGCGTGCGCGAAGATGTCACCGACATCATCTTGAACATCAAGGCGCTGGCGCTGCGGCTGCATAGCGAAGGCCCGCGCAAGATTCGTTTGCGCGCGCAAGGCCCGGGCGAAGTCACCGCCAAGCAGATCGAAGTTTCGTCGGATATCGAAATCCTGAACCCGGAACTGGTCATTTGCACGCTCGACAAGGGCGCGCACCTCAACGTCGAAATGACGGTCGAAGCGGGCAAGGGTTATGTCCCGGCCGCGATGTCGCGCAAGGAAGACCAGCCGATTGGCCTGATCCCGATTGACGCGCTTTACAGCCCGGTCAAGAAGGTCGGCTTCAAGGTTGAGAACAGCCGCGTCGGTCAGGTCACGGACTACGACAAGCTGTCGATCGAAGTGCAGACCAACGGCGCCGTTTCGCCGGAAGACGCGGTGGCCATCGCCGCCCGTATCCTGCAAGACCAGCTGCAGATTTTCATCCACTTCGAAGAGCCGACCGCAGTCGTCAAGGAAGACCAGGCCGAAAGCGCGCTGCCGTTCAACCGCAACCTGCTGCGCAAGGTCGACGAGCTGGAACTCTCGGTGCGCTCCGCCAACTGCCTCAAGAACGACAACATCGTCTATATCGGCGATCTGGTGCAGAAGTCGGAATCGGAAATGCTCCGCACGCCGAATTTCGGCCGCAAGAGCTTGAATGAGATCAAGGAAGTGCTGGCTCAGATGGGGCTGAACCTCGGCATGGAAGTGCCGAACTGGCCGCCGGAAAATATCGAGGACCTCGCTAAGCGCCTCGAAGAGCCGTTCTGAAATTAGACTGCCTCGGCATGGTGCCGGGGCGGCTGAACCGGCTGTGCTGCAATCATGCAGGCAGTCGCAATGTGCAATCGAACGCGTGCGCGCGTTCATGCTGAACAAGGAGAAGTACCATGCGTCACGGAATGTCCGGCCGTAAACTCGGCGTCACCAGCTCGCATCGCAAAGCGATGTTTTCGAACATGGCCACGGCCTTGATCAAGCATGAGCAGATCAAGACCACGTTGCCGAAGGCGAAAGAACTGCGCGCCGTCGTTGAAAAGCTGATCACGCTCGGCAAGAAGGGTGGCCTGGCCAACCGTCGCCGCGCGTTCGCGCAGCTGCGTAACGAAGATATGGTCACCAAGCTGTTTGGCCCGCTGGCCGACCGCTATGGCAAGCGCGCTGGTGGTTACACCCGCGTGCTCAAGGCCGGTGTGCGCTACGGCGACGCCGCCACAATGGCGATTATCGAGCTGGTTGACCGCGATCCGGAGGCCAAGGGCAAGGATAGCGGCCCGGTGCAAAACCAGGAAGCCGAAGGCCAGACCGATGCAGAAATGGAAGCCGCGAAGGTCTAAGGCGGCTCAGGCCAGCGCCTGAACCCGATGAATAAAAAGGCCATCCTGAACGGGATGGCCTTTTTTGTTGCCCTTTTTGTTGCCCTTTTGCCGCGTGCCCGGCGCTTTATGGCGGGCAAACGGGAGACAGCTGATTCGCCCCTGTCTTTCTCGCCCAGCTGGTTTATAGTCACGTCATAGCCTGATGCTGTTTTTTCCCCCGAGGTTCCCCATGCGCCGTATTTCCGCCCTCTGCCTGTTGCTCGTTCTTGGCGCTTGCCAGGGTTATCATGGCGTGACCTCCGGCTCCTCGGTGCCGACCAGCGGCGGCGCGCTGTCGAACATGGATGCCTGCATCCAGTCCTGCGACAGCAGCCATGTGCGCTGCATGGATGCCTCGTCCGCGCGTCGCACGCCGGACAGCATGGCTGCCACGATCTACGGCACGCGCTTCGACTGCGATTCCGAACTGCAAGCCTGCCTGCCGAAGTGCAAGGGGCGTTAATTTCCGGCAATAATGTCTAACGCAAAAAAATTAAACGTGACCTTCACTTGGCTGCCTGGTGAAGTCTGTGATCGTCAGGTAGTAAAAACGCTACAATCGAATTTTAGGCGTCCTGCCAAGCCAATGGGGGAGGCTTGGTTTATGGGGCATTCACGCAAAATTTTTACCGATATACCAAAGGACTTTTCTGTGTTTGATGAAAAGCTTTTGGATGACTTATTCTATGAGATCACAAGCGGAAGAATTGCGTTTGGCAACCTTTCAGAATGGTCAGATTGGTTTCATTATCTTCTAAGCGAATATGTCGCGGCTGATAATAGCAAGCCGAATTGTTTGCCAGAAATCATCAGCGCGTTCATGGCGTTCTATCCTGGAACAGTCAGCAGTGAGCCTTATAAGGGCTTTATGAATGATGCGCTCAATAGCTTGGGGCGCCAAATCATGGAGCCGTATTTCTGGTATCTGACGGATGGGCTTCAATTTAATCAGCCATATGGCGGACATTGTTTTTCGCCCGCCATGTTTTTCTGCCTTAAATACCTGCCTCCTGCTTGTCTGCCGGGATGGCTAGATTCTTTCTTGGCGATACCAAGTGTGACTTGGCGCAAGCAAATCATCACTTGGCTCGTGGGCTCACATCCACTCTTGGTTGGTGCGGTGCGGCAGATAGGCAGCCTTGGAAATCCTTACCCGGATGTCATATGGGCAAACAGTTTTCTCTTAAAAGACAAATACGGAGTCTCGCTTGCTCAAGATACGGCGAATGTTGCCGAAGATTTTATTTCAGAAGACCGTCGACGGATATTTCTGGATTTACTGCAGAAAAAACTTTCGCCGGACATTTACGCTTCATGGGGATTGAAATCAGGTGCCGATAGCCATTTTGAGAATGAATTTGCATATGCAGATCAGCATTTCTTGAGCCTATATTTTTAGAAGTAACATGTAGAGATGGAATTTATAAGTTATTGTAAATAAACACATATTTTGCTATAATTCCTTTGCCCGCTTCGTCTCAAAGTGCTAGTTTTTAGGCAGTTTTTAGCGTCCTGATTCTGCAAGGGTTTTGCGCCGTGTCTGCCGAAAATCTGCCTACCGTTCCGCCCACCGGAATTGCGCCCATCACCATCGAAGACGAAATGCAGCGCTCCTATCTCGATTACGCGATGAGCGTGATCGTGTCGCGCGCGCTGCCCGATGTGCGCGACGGTTTGAAGCCCGTGCATCGCCGCATTCTCTTCGCGATGAAGGAAGGCGGCTATGACAGCACCAAGCCGTTCAAGAAATCGGCGCGCATCGTCGGTGACGTGATGGGTAAGTACCATCCGCACGGCGACAGCGCGATTTATGACGCGATGGTGCGTATGGCGCAGGATTTTTCGATGCGCCTGATGCTGGTGGACGGGCAGGGTAACTACGGCTCGATGGACGGCGACCCGCCCGCTGCGATGCGATACACTGAAGCGCGGCTTGCCAAATCGGCGGAGTCGATGCTCGAGGATATCGACAAGAACACCGTCAATTTCCACCCGAACTATGACGAATCCACCGAAGAGCCGGATGTTCTGCCCGCCCGCTTCCCCAATCTGCTCGTCAACGGCGCGGGCGGTATCGCCGTCGGCATGGCGACGAATATCCCAACGCATAATCTCGGCGAAGTCTGCGATGCCTGCATTGCGACCATCGACAATCCGGATATCACGATCGACGAGATCATCAACATCATGCCCGCGCCGGACTTTCCGACCGGCGGTCTCATCCTCGGTCGTGCCGGGGCGCGTGCCGCTTATCATACCGGGCGCGGCTCCATCATCATCCGGGCGCGCACGGAGGTTGAGGAAATCCGCAAGGACCGGCAGGCGATTGTCGCCACCGAGATTCCGTATCAGGTCAACAAGGTGCGTCTGATCGAACGCATCGCGGAATGTGTGCAGGACAAGATTATCGAGGGCATCGCCGATCTGCGCGACGAGTCCGACCGCGACGGCGTGCGCCTGGTTATCGAGCTGAAGCGCGATGCGATGGCCGATATTGTGCTGAACCAGCTTTATAAGCACACGCCGCTGCAAACTTCTTTCGGCGTCAACATGCTGGCGCTGCATCAGGGCCGCCCGCTGCTGATGAACATCCTCGATGTCATCCACGCCTTCATCGGCTTCCGCGAGGAAGTGATTACGCGGCGCACCGAGTTTGAGCTCGCGCAGGCGCGCGACCGCGCCCATATCTTGATTGGCCTCGCCGTCGCCGTCGCGAATATCGACGAAGTGATTGCGCTGATCCGCCGTTCGCCGGACCCGCAGACGGCCAAGACGGAATTGATGGCGCGCGCCTGGCCCGCCGCCGATGTCGGCCCGCTGATCGCGCTGGTCGATGAAGCCGGTGCCCCGGCTGATGGCACCTATCGCATGTCGGAAACGCAAGTCAAAGCCATTCTCGAGTTACGCTTGCACCGCCTGACCGGGCTGGAACGCGACAAGATTTCCGACGATTTGAAGGAAGTCACGACCAACATCGCCGATTATCTCGACATCCTGTCCTCACGCCCGCGCGTCATGCAGATCATGAAGGACGAGTTGCAGGCCGTGCGCGAGCAGTTCGGCACCAAGCGCCGGACCGAGATCATCGAGCAGGAATTTGAAGCCGATATCGAAGACCTGATCCAGCGCGAGGAAATGGTCGTGACCGTCACGCATGGCGGCTATGTCAAGCGTGTGCCGCTCTCCACCTATCGCGCGCAAAAGCGCGGCGGCAAGGGCCGTACCGGCATGAGCACGAAGGACGAGGATTTCGTCAGCGAGATTTTCGTCGCCTCCACCCATAC
>JBDHTV010000139.1:0-4744 GCA_039808825.1 Bdellovibrionales bacterium
GCGACAAAACGGGCGTCGCCATCGCGGCTCACGAGCAGGAGCAGGGGCTTGTTCTTTTCCTTGGCGGCCTTCACCGCTTTGGTGACATCCGCTGCGCTGGCTACTTCCTGTTGCGCGATTTCAAGAATGACATCGCCTGCCATCAGGCCGCGTTCGGCGGCCTTGCTGCCGGGTTTGACCTCGACGATCAGCACGCCTTTGATCTCGGGTTTGATGTTATATTTCTTGCGGGTTTCTGCCGTCAGCGCCCCGGTGGCAACACCAAGCTCGTCGACCGATTGCTTGCTTGGATCGGGCGTTTTCTCGGTAGTTTTTTCTGTAACCTTCTCAGCCTTTTCTTCGTCCTTCTCATGGCTTTCCAGCTCGCCGAGCTTGACGTTGAGCGTCACCTCCTTGCCATCGCGCCAGACGGTGACCGGCACGGTCTTGCCGACGCCGGTTTCCGCTACGATACGCGGCAGGCGGCGCATTTCCGAAACATCCTTGCCATCGAAGGTCAGAATGACATCACCGTTCTTGATGCCGCCCTTGTCGGCCGGGCCGCCGGTGTTCGCTGCCGAAACCATCGCGCCGCGCGGCTTGCCGAGGCCAAGGCTGTCCGCGATTTCCGGCGTGACGCCCTGAATCCGCACGCCGAGCCAGCCGCGGCGGGTGTGGCCGCTGCTCTTGAGTTGCTCGACGACGGTCTTGGCCATTGCCGAGGGGATCGCGAAGCCGATGCCGACCGAGCCGCCGGTCGGCGAAATGATTGCCGTGTTGACGCCGATGACCTCGCCCGCCGTGTTGAACATCGGACCGCCGGAATTGCCGCGGTTGATCGCGGCGTCGGTCTGCAGGTAATCGTCATAGGGGCCGGACTGGATGTCGCGCGCCCGGGCCGAGACGATACCCGCCGTCACGGTGCCGCCGAAGGTATAGGGATTGCCGATGGCGAGCACCCAGTCGCCCACCCGCATCTTGTCGCTATCGCCCCACTTGGCGGCGGAGAGCGGCTTTTCCGGCTTGACCTTGAGCACGGCGAGATCGGTCTTCTTGTCGACGCCGACGAGTTCCGCCTTGAGCGTCGTGTTGTCCTGCAACGTGACCGTAATCTCTTCGGCGTCCTGAATGACGTGGTTGTTGGTCACGATATAACCTGCGGCGTCGATGATGAAGCCGGAACCAACGGAAGTGACCTTTTGGCTTTCATCCTGCTGCTGGTTTTGACGTTGTTGCTGCTGGTTCTTGAACTGCTTGAAGAATTCTTCAAACGGCGACCCCGGCGGCAGTTGCGGCATGCCTTCGAGCATATCTTCCATTTCGCCGCCTGCGCCTGCCTTTTGAACGGTCGAAATGTTGACAACCTGCGGCAACAGCTTTTCCGCCAGATCGGCGAAGCCGGCAGATGGAGCAACCTCGGCATGAGCCGGAAACAGCGGCATGGCGAGCGAAAGGCCACAAGCTAGGCTGAAAACCCGAAGCGAGGACTTTGTGTTGCGCAGCATATTACGGCTCCATTCAAAACAGCGAATTCGCGATACTAGGCAAAATAACCTGAAAAATCAGGCAAGATTGCGGCAATCAGCGTGCCGCGCCGCTTTCACCAAAGACTTTGAAGAACGGGCTGTCCGGCGCGAGCAGATAGCTCGTGTTGTCGGATTTGAGCGCAGTCCGGTAGGCCTCCAACGTACGGTAATAGCTATAGAACTGCGGGTCCTTGTTCATGGCGTCGGCCATGACTTGAATGGCGATCTTGTCGCCTTCACCGCGCAGCTTCTGGGCGTCACGCTGGGCTTCAGAGATTTTGCGCGTCCGCTCCGCATCAGCCTTGGATTTAATCTCAACCGCCTTCATCTCGCCTTCGGCGCGCAGCGTGGCGGCCTCCCGCTGACGTTCGGATTTCATCCGGCTATACACGTTTTGCACCGTTTCGGCAGGCAGGTCGGTACGGCGGATGCGAACGTCCACCACTTCCACGCCATAGCGGGTGATGTTGTTGTTCATCTCTTCCTTGATCCGATTCATGATCTCGTCACGTTTCTCGGAGAGCAGGTCGGCGACCTGATAATTGCCGAGCACATTACGCAGCGATGAGTTCAGGAAGCCGCCAAGACGTTCGGTGGCAGCCGTTTCGTCACGCAAGCTTTGCATGAATACCAGCGGCTCCTTGATGCGCCAGCGGGCGAACCCATCAACATCCAGAATCTTCTGGTCAGAAAGTGTCACGCGCTGCCCTTGCGGCTCAAGCGGCAGAACCCGGCGATCAAAATACACGACATCCTGAATCAGCGGGATTTTGGCGTAAAGCCCTTCCTTCTGGATGATGCGCTTGCTTTCGCGGAACTGGAACACGATCGCCTGATGCGCCGGGTCCACTACGAAGAGCGTGTTGCCCACCAGGAACAACAGGCTGATCATCAGGACGAGTGGAATGATAATCTGGCGATGCATGATTAGTCCTCCTTGCGCGACTGCGGCTTGCCGATGCTGTTCAGCGGCAAATAACCCGCGATGCCCTTGACGCTCGGATCGATGATGATCTTGTTCGCGTCCTTCAGGATTGTTTCCATCGTCTCGAGATACATCTGCTTCGCCGTAACGTCGCGTGCGTTCTGGTAGGATTGATAGACGCTCAGGAAACGCTGGGCGTTACCATTGGCCTGGTTGACGATTTGTTCCTTATACGCGCCTGCTTCCTGCAGCATCTTGGCCGATTGGCCTTCAGCTTCCGGAATGATCTTGTTGCGGTAGGTTTCAGCCAGATTGATGCTGGTCTCCTTGTCGGAGCGCGCGCGCGTCACGTCCTGGAACGCATCGGCGACATCCTGCGGCGGCATGGCGTTACGCAGATTGATCTGCGTGACGGTGATGCCAGCCTGATACTGATCGAGCGTCTTTTGCATGAGTTCCAGCGTTTTTTGCTCGATCTTGTCGCGGCCGCTGGTAATCGCGGTCTGGATGTTCGATTGGCCGATGATTTCGCGCATCGCGGTTTCAGCGACGGCTTGTACCGTCAGTTCCGGCTCGGCGATATTGAAGACAAAATCACGGAAGCGGGTAGGGTCGACCTGCCAGATGACGTCGAAATTGACATCGACGAGGTTTTCATCCGACGTCAGCATCATGCTGTTATTGTCATCGTTGCGGCTGCGACGCGGCTTAAAGTCGTCGCTCGCGCTATAGCCGACAGCAATGCGGCGCGCAGTGGTCACATCGTCGGTAACGACATCTTCAAGCGGGTAAGGCAGATGATAGCGCAGGCCGGGGCCGACAATTTGTTGCACTTCGCCAAAACGCAGAACAATCCCGAGCTGCGAAGCGCTCACCAGAAAGAAGCCGCTTAACCCCCAGACAATGAGCAACAGGACGCCCATAATCGTAAAGACCTTGCCGCCGCCGATATTGCCGCCCATAAAATCCTGTGACACGCCCTTCATGGCGCGCTTGAGTGCTTCATATTCGTTGCCACCCGGGCGTCCACCGCCGGAAGGCGGCTGCGCCCATGGGTTATTGCCGCCACCCGATTGTCCATTGCCGGAGGGGCGCTTATTGCCGCCGCCCCAGGGATTCTCGTGGTCATTCGGAGGGGTCATGAAGGTCTCTCCCAAGCAAAAGAGGCGCGCAGGGATTGGTTGACAAGTGCGCGACAGCACTATTTGTGTCTCATAGGTGGGTTTGTCAACATGTGATGGTTAAAATATGCCAGAAATCAACGAAATAACTGTGCGTAAAGCGCTTGACGCTGTGCAGGAGCCGCATAGCGGCAAGGGGCTGGTCGCGGCCAATCTGGTCTCCGGCATCACGTTGCAGCCGGTGGCGGGCGGTATGCATGTCACTTTCGCGCTTGAGGTTGACCCGGCGCTCGGCAGTAAGCTCGAAGATATGCGGCAGGCGGCGGAGCGGGTCGTGCGTGGGCTTGCCGGTGTGGCGCAGGTGACGGCGGTTTTAACGGCGCAACGTACGGCCGCGAAGGCAGGTAGTCACGGTCATGTCAAGCCGGGTGGCGTCAGCCTGCCGCAGGTTCGCTTTATCGTCGCGGTGGCTTCCGGCAAAGGCGGCGTCGGCAAATCGACAACGGCGGTCAATCTGGCGCTGGCGCTGGCGGCGCAGGGACACAAAGTCGGCCTGTTCGATGCCGACATCTATGGTCCTTCCGTGCCGCGGATGCTTGGCATCACGACCAAGCCGGTGTTGCGCGAGGACAAGAAGCTGGAGCCGATCACGGCCTACGGGCTGGCGGTCATGTCCATCGGGTTTCTGATGGCGGAAGAAGACAGCCCGCTGATCTGGCGCGGGCCGATGGTGCAGGGGGCGTTGCAGCAGATGCTGCGCGACGTCGCTTGGGGCGCGCTCGATATTTTGGTGGTGGACTTGCCACCGGGTACGGGCGATGCGCAGCTCGCGATTACGCAAATGCTGCCGTTGGCCGGTGCGGTCATCGTCTCCACGCCGCAGGACATCGCGCTGCTCGATGCCAAGCGCGGGTTGCATATGTTCCGTCGCGTTGAAGTGCCGGTGCTCGGCATCGTCGAGAACATGAGCTATTTCATCTGCCCGCATTGTCAGGGCCGCAGCGATATCTTCAGTCACGGCGGGGCTGAAGCCGAAGCAGCCAAGCTCGACGTGCCGTTTCTGGGTGCGGTGCCGCTCGAGCTGCGCATCCGTCAAAGCATGGACGACGGCAAGCCGATCGTGGTGAGCGCGCCGGCAAGCGAGCAGGCGGCGCCTTATAAAACGATGGCGGCAAAAATCTGGCAGAAATTGC
>JBDHTV010000140.1:0-4727 GCA_039808825.1 Bdellovibrionales bacterium
CCGCAGAGCGTGCCTTCGCCGTCGGCGGGCGAGAGCCGCTCGGTCGGCAGCTTGCGGGTGAATTTGGCGATCGGCACATCCTTCTTCATGCCGATCACGCTGTCATAATCGCCGCACATCCCGGCATCGGTCTGATAGGCGGTGCCGCCGGGCAAGATCAGCGCGTCGGCGGTCGGCACATGCGTATGCGTACCGACGACGGCGGAAACCTTGCCGTCGAGCCAGTGGCCGAACGCCATTTTTTCCGAGCTCGCCTCGCCGTGGAAATCGACAAAGATCGCCTGCACGCTTTGCCCCAGCCGGTAGGCTGCCAGATGCTGCAGCGTGACGGCGAAGGGGTCGTCATGCGCGTCCATGAACAGCCGCGCCATCGCGTTGATGATCAGGATTTTCTGCCCCGCCGCCGTGGTGACAACGGTGCTGCCGCGTCCCGGCGCACCCGGCGTCAGATTGATCGGGCGCAGCAAATTCGGCTCCTGGTCGATCTGGCCGAGCAGCTCGCGCTGGTCCCAGACATGGTTGCCGGTGGTCAGGCAGTGGATGCCCATGGCGAAAAATTCGCGCGCGATCTTTTGCGTGATGCCGAAGCCTGCCGCCGCGTTTTCGCCATTGGCGATAACCACATCGGGCTGCAAGTTCCGCTGCAGCACCGGCAAATGCTTCGCCACCGCCTCGCGCCCAGCGCGCCCGACAATATCGCCCAAAAACAGGATTTTCACATTTTACCCCAATGCGCCCAAAGCCCGATTATAGGCTAGGTCTGCGGCGCTGGCGAGCCATGCAGCACATGCGGGTGGAGCGGTAAAAACGGCACCCACTGCGTGGCCGGGGGCTCCAGCACCGCCTGCAACAGCGCACGATGCCGGGGCGCTTCCTTGCGCACCCAGCCGACCACGCGGTTGACCTCGCGCTGCGCGAGGCCGAATTTGCGCGCCACATCCTTGACCGGCATCCCGTTCAGGAAATGGTCTTCCATGATGCGGATATTGCGGTTGCCGTGGCTATGTTCCGGGTTGTCGCAGATCGCGAGCAGCACGGCATAAAGCGCGCCGCGCAGTTGCTCGCGTTCAAGCCGCGCTTCCGGCTGGCTGGTGAAAGCGGCGGCGCGGCGCTGTTCCTGCTCCTGCCAGCAGGCGTGGGCATAGGCTTCGCGGTTCTTCTTCATGCCGGTTCGCTGCCATTGAGGCGCTTGAGCGCGGCCTGACGCTGGTTGAACTGATGCGCCTCGCGCAGCCATTCCGGCACGCCTTGCGCGTAATCGAGCAAGCGGATGCGCAATGGAATCAGCTTGTCGAGCGTGCTTTCTTCCAGCTTCTGGACGCGTCCCGGCGTCACGCCGAATTCCGCCGCGACTTCCGACCGACCGGCGCCGTCAAGCCAGCGCCGTTCGATAATTTCGCGGTTGCGATCCGCCTTCGCGCCGGGTTTGGGCGCGAAGACTTCGTCAAGCACGCTTTCCAGCATAGTGCGCAACCGCGCGCGGCTCAGCGTTTCGCGGGGGTCTTGCGCGCGCTCGGCGGCACGCTGCGCTTCATGGTCGGCCCAGGCGGCGGGCACGGGGGGCATGGCGTCATCATGCGGCGGTAAATTATTGGTTTTTCGCATTCTATAAATCGCGGCTTGTTTTCCTTTAAGCAATCGCGCGAATATACAGGCATTGTGGTTGAAACTAAAAACCAGTTTGCTGTGTTGGTCTGATGATTACGGTTCAAGCCCCCGCCAAAATTAACCTCTATCTGCATGTCACGGGCAAGCGCGCCGATGGCTATCATCTGCTTGATAGTCTTGTGGTCTTCGCGGACGGTATCGGCGACAGCATCACGATTGCGCCCGCGCCGTCCTTCAGCTTCCGGGTCACAGGGCCGCAAGCCGGGGCGCTGGGTGCTACGACGTACGCCGATAATCTCGTGGTGCGCGCGGCGCAGGCGCTGGCTGGGGCGGCGAACCGGCCGCTCAATTGCAGCATCACGCTCGACAAGCATCTGCCGCTCGCGTCGGGCATCGGCGGCGGGTCGAGCGATGCGGCGGCGACGCTGCTGGCGCTGCTCAAATTCTGGAATATCGCGCCGGATGCCGTGCCGCTCGAGGCCATCGCGCGGCAGCTCGGGCAGGATGTCGTGGTCTGTCTCTATCGCCGCGCGGCATATTTCGAGGGCATCGGCGATCATATCCGTTTTGCGCCTGCCGTGCCCGGTGCAGCGCTGGTGCTTGCCAATCCCGGCGCGCATGTGCCGACCCCGGCGGTGTTCAAGGCGCGGCAGGGTGCGTTTTCCGTCGCCGCGCCGTTGGAGCCGATGCCCGGCGATTTACCGGCGCTGATCGCGCAGCTCAAGGCGCGGCATAATGATCTCTATGCGCCCGCCGCCGCGCTCGCGCCGGTAATCGCCGCATGTCTCACGGCGGTGCAGGCGACGCCGGACTGTCTGTTCGGCGCGATGTCCGGCAGCGGCGCGACCTGCTTCGGGTTCTATGCTGACGATGCCGCCGCCGCTATGGCTGTGACGCAACTACGCGCGCGACACCCAGACTGGTGGGTGGCGCAAGGGCGGCTGCCGTTCATTGCGTGAGGTATTGCCAAAATATGGCTGCAATAGAGGGCCGTGGATCTTTTATTTTTCGATGCCGTGCAGGCCAATCCTAACGCCTATAACGGCACCGATACAGCTAAAGACGGGCGACACAAATATCCACCAAGGCTGACTGCTCAGCCCGACAGAATCGCAAACGCCGAAGATAAACATCGTGGAATATAAAAATGCGAATAGGCTGGTGGTTATCAGGCAGTAATAAGAAACGCGCACGAGAAACTGACGAAGCCAGTTCTGACCAGGGGGCTTTTCATGCTGCTCTGCCTGACAGGGCTTAATATTACTCTGTAGTTCGGGCTGTGAATTTATACGGCGCGACGATTCATCCATCACCCGCTCTGCTTTTCCATGCGCTGCAGCGCCCATTGCACCGGGACGTCAGCGCCGCTGCGGTTGCTGATGACAATCTGCTGCGAGCGGCGCGGCGGACCTTCGCCGCAATAGAGGCTCGGCTCGAGCGCAATCCGGCCGCTGTCGCACTGGAATTTCCAGCCCTGACCGGATGCGGTGCGCAGCAGCACCGACTGGCTGTTCTGCAGCAGGCTGCATTGGACTTTCGGGTGCAGATGGAAACGGATGGCATAAGGATAAACGCCGGGGCCATGCAGCACATCGGTGCCGCGCAGCCAGCTGCCGTCGTCGGCGAGCGACAGCTTGCGTTCATGCACGAGGCCGAAGGCCTCGCGATAACCGTCATGCCGCGCTTCGATGGTGTGGATGTTGTCGAGCGCATAGCTGCGCGCTGTGACCTGGCGCGGGCGGCGGCCAAGACCGCCTTGCTCCAGCACTTCGGCGGCGTTGGTGTCGGCGACGAGCAGCGTGCTGTGTGCGGCGGTCGCGGCGAGCGCGTGGCGCCATTCGCCCCAGATCAAACCGCCGCCGCAATTGGTGATGATGCGTTCGCGGCCATGACTGAATTCAAAGCTCAACAGGCCGGCATGGGCATAGGTGTCGTGGCCGCGCAGTGGCGGCAGACCGGTATCGCAAAGCAGCAGGCAGCGCCCGCCCTGTAGCCGCTCATAGCCGAGATGCGGCAGGCTCTTGCCGCCGCGCGCGCGGATGCCGCTGCGTTCGAGCAGGCTGTCGATCGCCAGCGCGGTGCGGCTCTGGCTGCCGTGGAACAGCGCGAAGCCGCCGTCGCCATGCCGCAGGCTGCGCAAGGCGGGCACCAGATGTTTGATTGCCCAATCAAGTTCCGGCGGCGGCGCCAGCTGGTGCGCGGCGAGCGCGGCGCGAATCTCGAGCAGATGGCGCAACACGTCGAGCATCAGGATCGGCGCGCGGCATAGATGTCCGCCATCGGGCAGCACTTCGGCGGTCAGCAGGCGCGTGAGCAGGCTCAGGGCGAGGCTGACATGCTTGCTGCTTTCCTCCGGCACGTTGAAGGCGGCGAAGATCATGCCCTTATAGGTCAACAATGCGGGTAGGCCGACGAGATTGCCCGGCACGAGCCGCGCGAGATGGCGCAGCTGGCGCGCAAGGCTGACCATCAGCAGCTTGTGCAATTCCGGCGTCAGGGCCGGAACAAAGAAGCTGGCATTGCCGACCCAGGCGGCGAGCCGTGCGCCAAGCACCGGGGCCGACCAGCTCGCATGTTGCCAGCGGTCCTGGCCCGCGAGCCAGTCCGCGATACAGGCGACGCAGGCTTGCTGCGCGTCGGTCGAACCTTCGGCGCGCAAATCTTCAAGCCAGCCGAAGCCATGCATCGCTTCGCGCCAGCTCTGACTCGCGCGCGCCGGTTGCCAGGGCGGCGGCCAGCTGGCGCAGTTCTCGCCGCCGAAGCTGAATTCGGTGCGCAGCAGCTGTTCGCCTTGTGCGGCATCGCCCTGACCGAGCGGCTGCGGCAGCCAACTCAAGGTTTCGGGCACGTCGCCCTGCAGCATATAACGGTAGATGGGGTTGCCGTAGGTCAGCGTCGCCGCGCCGGTCTGCATCTTCTGCCAGATTCTTTGCGGGCGCAGCAGATTCATGGCATCAGGCACCGCTCCGCAGCCGGGCGATATTGGCGGCATAGGCGCTTGGGCCGCCGGTGAAAGTGGCAGTGCCCGCGACGAGGACATCGGCGCCTGCCGCGATAACCTGCGGCGCGGTCGTAACATTGACGCCGCCATCGACTTCCAGATCGATCGGCTTGCCGAG
>JBDHTV010000141.1:0-4714 GCA_039808825.1 Bdellovibrionales bacterium
GCAACAGCAGCCCACGTAAAATTTCTATCCGACACGACTGAAGCGCGGCGCTCATAGAGCGCCAATTTTACATGTTAGCCAATGGCGATATCGGCTTGCCGTTCGAACGAGTATATGACGACGTTAAAAGCGGTGTTCGTAAAGATTGGATATTTCAATGACTCGTTACGGGCAGCAGTGCATGGTCAACTATCCGATCGAAAAATTTTTCAATAGATCTGGGTCAGGTCCAGACTTTAATTATCTTTCTCGCTCTTCAGTCGATACCCTACTCCTGCCTCGGTCATGATATGGCGGGGGTGCATCGGGTCATCGCTGAGCTTCTGGCGCAGGTGCTGGATGTAAATTCGCAGCTGGTGGTTTTCTTCGTTGGTATGACGGTCCCAGACTTCCTTGAGCAACTGGGAATGGGTCACGACCTTGTCGGCATATTTAATCAGCGTGACGAGCAGCTTATATTCCGTCGGCGTGAATTTTGTCTCGTGTCCATCAATGAAAACCAAGCGTTTTTCCAAATCGACGCGTAGATTCTGGCTCTCAAAAACGGTGTTGCCTGCGCCGATATTTTGATTGACACGGCGTAGCGCCACCTTCAGGCGCGCGAGCAGCTCCGCCGTGCCGAACGGTTTCGTCAAATAATCATCGGCGCCACTGTCCAGCGCATTGACCTTGTCCCGTTCCTGCCCACGCGCGGACAGCACGATAATCGGCAGGTTCGATTCCTTGCGTACGGCTGCGATAACTTCAAGCCCGTCTTGATCCGGCAGTCCGAGGTCGAGGATCATAGCATCCGGCTTATACAAATGAGCTGCGCGGATCCCCTCGCGCGCATTGTCAGCGAAGAGCGGACGATAGTTTTGCGCCGTCAGGATGGCGCGTAGAAAACGCGTGATTTCTGCCTCGTCTTCGACGACTAGGATGCAAGGCTTAATGCCGTTCGTCATCGCCACGCTCACTGGAACTATCTACGACAGGCAAGGTGAAATGGAAACTCGCGCCGCCTTCCGGCGAAGCTTCCTCCCAGATTTCCCCATTATGCGCCTTGATAATGCCTGCGCAAATAGCAAGGCCGAGGCCGGTGCCTTTATGGGCCATCTCGCGGTCCAACGCATAGAACTTGTCAAAGATCTTGCGCTCAAAGCCCCCTGGTACGCCAGGACCGTTGTCGGAGATCGTCACCAGAACGTCCCAGCGTGTACGACGTGCAGTAATGGTGATGATGCTGCCGGGCGGCGTGTATTTCGCGGCATTTTCAAGAATGTTGGTCAGAACCTGCTCCACCATCTGGCCATCGACCAGCAGCATCGGCAGTCCTGCCGCGATATGCGTCGCCAGCCTATGCTGCGCCAGCACGGGCTGCAGCCGTGCCAGTACCGCGCCAAGCAGCTCTTCGAGGTAATAAGGTTGCAGGTTCAGCTTCAGCGATCCCGCTTCCAGCTTGGTTACGTCGATCAGGTTTGTGACCATGCGCGACAGCCGGTTCGCTTCCTGATTAATGCTACGCGCAAGCTCAATCACCGTGGTTTGCGGCAGCCGCTCGGCTTCCATGACAATGGTACTGGAGGAACCGATAATCGAAGCAAGCGGCGTGCGCAGATCATGCGAAACGGAGCTGAGCAGGACATTGCGCATCTTTTCCCGCTCCGTCTCCACCTCTGCCGCGGCGGTCGCCTCGGCGGCGGCTACGCGCGCGAAAGCCGTGGCCAGAAGACTGGCGATCACTTCCAGCGATTCGATCTCCGCGGTGCTAAAAACCTGGCGCATGGGGTTTGGCGCGCAGCATAGCACGCCTTGCGGACGGTTATTGGCAAGCAGCGGGAAATAGAGTCCGGCGGCACTCGGCATCGTGCTCGTGCCATGGCCCGCTTGTTCGCTGTGATCGTAGCACCATTGCAGGGCACCCATTTCCTTGACATCGTCGAAGCCGGGCAACGGGCCCATGATGGACTCCAGCCTGCCGCTTGCGGTGGGACCCCAAACGGAGATCACCGCCTGAAAATGCGTTTCGATATGCGCAATTGCCGTCTTTGCCATGCTGTGGTAATCGCGCAGCATCGCCAGATCGCGCGTCAGATCATAAAAGGTACGCGTATCGTGCTCGCGCTGACGGGCGATCAGCGCCTGTTGTCGCAGGCGCGATGCCTGGCTTGTCACGACGAAATTCGTCATGAGCATGACGGCAAACGTCATCCAGTAAGACTGGTCATAAAAATTGAAAGAGCGGCGCGGTTCGATAAAGAAGAAGTTGAACGTATTGACACTGAGCAATGCATAAACAAGTGACGGGCCGAAGCCGATGCGCGCGGCGATGAGCACACCGCCCGCCAGGTAAATCATAACTTGGTCGATCGGGCGCAGGATATTGCCGAAGAGCAGGCCGAGCCCCGTACTCGCGACCACACCGGCTATGGCAAGCAGGTAATGCCGTAGATTCAGAGATGGCTGCAGTCTTCTATCCATCAAGTCGCCGATGCGGTGCGATCGGCCGGTGACAACGTAAACATCGATGGCGTTGCCGCTGGCATGGATAATTTTATCGGCTAACGAGCCAAACAGAAGGTCGCGCCATCTCGCTTTGTTGGGCTTGCCGATGACAATTTTGGTGATGCCGTGGCTGCGGGCGTAGCTCATGATCTCGGCGACAGGGTCGTCGCCATGCAGAATAGCGGTTTTCGCCCCGAGCCGTTCGGATAGCTGCATGACGAGCTGCACTGCGTGTTTACCGCGCGCATTGAGCCGATGATGACGGTTATTCTCGACATACACCGCCGTCCACGGCGCCTTGAGACCACGCGCCAATCGCTTGGCGGAACGCACCAGCCGGGCCGATAGCGGGTCCGGGCCGACGCAAACCATGACCTTGTCGGTGACAGGCGTATTATCCCGCACGCCTTCAAGCAAACGTAAATCGCCCATCTGTGCATCGACGCGTTCCGCCGTGCGGCGCAAGGCCAGCTCGCGCAGCGCGTTCAGATTGCTTTTCTTAAAGAAATTTTCCGAAGCGCGCGCCTGTACATCTTCGCGGATATAGACTTTGCCTTCCTGCAATCGCTGCAGTAGTTCATCGGGCGAGATATCGACAAGTTCAATATCATCCGCATTATCGAAAACCGCATCCGGTACCGTTTCCTTCACGGCGATGCCGGTAATGGCAGCGACGATATCATTCAGGCTTTCAAGATGCTGGACATTAAGTGTCGTGTAAACGTCGATTCCCGCGTCGAGCAACTCCTCGATATCCTGCCAACGCTTGGGGTGACGCGTGCCCGGCGCGTTAGTGTGGGCAAGCTCGTCGAGCAGCAACAGTTGCGGCTTGCGCTGCAAGGCGCCGTCGAGGGCGAATTCCTTAATCGTCATGCCGCGATACGGTATGTCCTGTAGCGGAATGAGCGGAATATCTTCGAGTAAAGCCTGCGTCTCCGGGCGGCCATGCGTCTCTACCACACCGATAACGGCATCCACGCCTTCCCGGCGTTTTTTGTGCGCCGCTTCAAGCATGTGATAGGTTTTGCCAACGCCGGCGCAGCCGCCGAAGAATATCTTCAGCTTGCCACGCTGTTTCTCCACGGCATTGACAGCCTGCAACAAGGCATCGGGGTCGGGTCGTTCGGCGGCGTTATTCACAAGCCCATTTTTTCATAGTTACAGGCGCCCGTCGAGATCCAGATTGAGCAATAGCACATTCACGCGCGCTTCACCCAAAAAGCCGAACTGGCGGTCTTCCGTATGTTTCTGGATCAGCGCCCTTACCGAGCCGATATCGAGCTGACGTGCCTTAGCAACGCGTTCAGCTTGATACGCCGCTGCGGCGGGAGAAATATGCGGGTCCAGGCCGCTTGCTGAAGCTGTGACCAAATCCACCGGTATGGGCTTGTTATTCTCTGGATCGGCCTGCTTCAGCGCATCGATCCGGCCTTTTACGGCATCGAGCAAGGCCGAGTTCGCCGCGCCCATATTGCTGCCGGACGAAGCGGCTGCGTTGTAGGGCACGGGTCCGGTCGCCGAGAGGCGGCCCCAGAAATATTTCGCGGCGGTATAGTTTTGGCCGATCAACTCCGAACCAACCACCTTGCCGTCACGCTCGATCAGACTACCTTGCGCCTGCCGCGGATAAAGGATTTGCGCGACCACCGTGACGGCTGCCGGATAGACAAAGCCGCAGAGAATAGTGAAGAAGGCAAAGGCAACGATACTGGGGAAGAGAATTTTCCGCATGTTACACCATCCCGACGGCACGCAACAGTTCATCGATGAGCTTTATGCCGGCAAACGGCACCAAGACGCCGCCAACACCATAGACGGCGATGTTATAGCGCAGCAGCTTTTGTGCCCCCACCGGCCGGTATTTCACGCCGCGCAACGCCAGCGGCACGAGAAAGACGATAATCAAGGCATTGAAAATGACCGCGGACAGAATGGCGCTCAACGGCGTGGCCAGCCCCATGACATTGAGCGCGCCAAGCGCCGGATAGGTGCTGGCGAAGGCCGCCGGAATGATGGCGAAATATTTGGCGATGTCGTTCGCCACGGAGAACGTCGTCAGCGAGCCGCGCGTCATCAGCAATTGTTTGCCGATTTCAACAATTTCAATCAGCTTCGTCGGGTTTGAGTCGAGATCGACCATGTTGCCCGCTTCCTTCGCCGCTTGCGTGCCGGTATTCATGGCGACCGCAACATCAGACTGCGCCAATGCAGGTGCGTCATTGGTGCCGTC
>JBDHTV010000142.1:0-4700 GCA_039808825.1 Bdellovibrionales bacterium
CGCCGCGACCGAGATCAAGGACGGCCAAGCGATGACGACTGTCGGGCTGATCGCGCCGCTGACGGGGCAATATGCCGTCTTTGGCGAGCAGATCAAGCGCGGTGCCGAGCAGGCGGCGAAAGACATGCCGGGCATCAAGCTGCGCATCGCCGACGATGCCTGCGACCCCAAGCAGGCGGTGACGGTCGCGAACCAGCTGGCGGCGGAAGGCGTGGAATTCGTCGTCGGACATTATTGCTCCGGTTCGGCCATTCCGGCCTCCAAAGTCTTTATGGAGAACGGCGTATTGCTGATTTCG
The DNA here is from genome assembly GCA_039808825.1 of Bdellovibrionales bacterium. GTDB lineage: Bacteria > Pseudomonadota > Alphaproteobacteria > UBA9219 > RFNS01 > JAGOHT01. Next base: position 299 of record JBDHTV010000142.1, read on the forward strand.
CCGGGTGCCACCAACCCCAAGCTCACCGACGAGGCCGAGACTTATATTTTCCGGGTCTGCGGGCGCGATGACCGGCAGGGCGCCGTGATCGGACAATATCTGCTCAAGCACCATGCCAAAGCGCGCGTTGCCCTCATTAACGATAAGTCGGCCTATGGCCGCGGTCTCGCCGATGAGGTCAAGCGTGTTATCAATGCCGGTGGGCTGCAGGAGATATTGTTCGAGTCCTACAATGCCGGGGAGCGCGATTACCGCGCGCTGGTCTCGAAGCTCAAGGAGAGCAAGGCCGAGGTGCTGTTCATCGGCGGCTACCATACCGAGTCCGGCCTCATCGCGCGCCAGCTCAAGGAGCAGGGCGCCGCCCTGCAAATCTTCGGCGGCGATGCGCTGGTGACGGACGAGTTCTGGTCTATCGCCGGTGCGGCGGGTGAGGGCGTGATGATGACGTTCGGTCCCGATCCGCGCGACAATCCGGCGGCGCAGAGTGTGGTGCAGGCTTTTCGTCAGCAAGGGTATGAACCTGAGGGTTATACGCTCTATACCTATGCCGCCTTCCAGGTGCTGCAAAATGCGCTGAACCAGCCTTATGACAAGTTCAGCCCGAGCGTCGTTGCCCAAAATATTCGTGCCAAGCCGGCGCAAACGGTGCTCGGTCAACTCGGGTTCGACGCCAAAGGCGATGTGCAGGGCACGGGCTATGTGCTCTACCGCTGGCACGACGGCAAATATAAGGCCATCAAGGAGGAATGACGATGCAATCCCGGCTATCCGTTCTGGCGCTGCTCGCGCTATTCGCGACTCCGGCGCAGGCCGATCTGACTTTCGCCGCTATCGGCCCGCTTACGGGACAGGATGCGACGATGGGGGAACAGTTACGGCGCGGCGTCGATGCCGCGGTTGCGGCGATCAATGCGAAAGGCGGGCTGCTCGGCCAACAGGTCAAGGTGCTCTATAAAGATGATGCCTGCGACCCCAAGCAGGGCGTGGCGCTCGCCAATCAGCTGGCGGGCGAGCATGTGGTCGGCGTGGTCGGGCCGATGTGTTCCGGCACCGCCATTCCCGCTGCCAAGGTGATGGCGGAGGAAAATATCGTGATGGTCACGCCGTCCGCGACCAACCCGACGCTGACCGACAATGGCGACAGCAACGTCTTCCGAGTTTGCGGGCGCGACGACCAGCAAGGGCAGGCGGTGGGGCAATATCTGGCGCAGCATTTCGCGGGCAAAAATATCGCCATCATCCATGACAAGACCGCCTTCGGGCGCGGGCAGGCCGACGAAGTGCGCAAGAGCCTGAACACCGCCAAGATCAAGGAAGTGATTTACGACTCGATCAATCGCGGCGAGCGCGATTTCTCGGCGCTGATTTCCAAACTCAAGGAAGCAAAGGTCGATGTATTGTTCTATGGCGGCTATCACCCGGAGGCGGGGCTGATCGTGCGCCAGATCCACGACCAGAAGTTGACTATCCCGATGGTCAGCGGCGACGGGCTGACAACGACCGAGTTCTGGTCGATCACCGGCGAGGCCGGCAAGGGCACGCTGATGGCCTTTAACCCCGATCCGCGCAAGAATCCGGAAGCACAGGAGGCCGTGACGCGGATTCGCGCCGCCGGATTCGAGCCAGAGGGCTTTACCTTGCAGAGCTATGCCGCGTTCGAAGTGCTGGCCAATGCCATCGCTAAAGCGGGCAAGACGGACGGCGCGGCGATTGCGGAGGCCATTCGCGCCAATGAAGTCACGACCGTGCTCGGCAAGCTGGCGTTTGACGCGAAGGGCGATCTCAAGAATCCGCAATATGCGATGTATCGCTGGGAGAACGGCACCTATAGCGAGATCGAAGACAAGAAATAATTGCCGATGTCCGCTTGTTTCGATCCGGCCCTCTGCCGGGCTTTTCTCGACGGCCGCGCGCTGACCAGCGCACGGTTGCAGTACCGGCTCATGACGCCTGATGATGCCGTGGCGCTGCATGGTATTCTGGCCGACCCGCAGGTTTCAGGACGTTTGCGCTTCGCGGCGCAGCCCTATCTGCTGGACCATGCCATTGAGCGCTGTGCCCGCGCGATGCAGGCGGCGCAGGACGGCCGGGAGTTGATCTTCGGCGTGCGGAGGCGCGGCGGCGAGGCGCTCATCGGCAGCTTTGGGCTGCATAGCCTGCCAGAAGCTGGACAGGCGGAAACCGGCTATTTCTTTGCGCGGGCGCAATGGGGCCAGGGCTATGCCAGCGAAGCGCTGGCGACGGCGATGATGTTGGCGCGTGATGCGTTTGCGATACAAAAGTTAATAGCGACCACGGCCTGCGACAATCGCGGATCGCAAATCGTGCTCGAACGAGCCGGTTTCGCGCGCGACGGCGAGATTGCTTGCCTTATGGCGCAAGGTGACGTACGGCCTTCCTATCTTTATAGCTTGAATTTGCAGGATTGATCGATGCGCGCCATCCGCTCCCTTTATGACTGGACACTTAAGCAGGCTGACAAGCGTTATGCCGCGTGGGTGCTGTTCGCCGTCGCGTTTGCGGAAAGCTCGTTCTTTCCGCTGCCGCCCGATATCATGCTGCTGCCGATGTGTATCGCGCAGCGCGCGAAGGCCTTGCGCTTCGCGCTTGTCTGCACCATTGGCTCGGTGCTGGGCGGGTTGCTTGGTTATGCGATCGGCGCGCTGTTGTTCGAGACGCTCGGCAAGTGGATCATTGACACTTACCACCTGCAGGCGGCGTTTGACCGGTTCCACGACGGATTCAACGAATGGGGTGTATGGATCATTCTGGCCAAGGGGCTGACGCCTATTCCCTACAAGCTGGTGACGATTGCTTCCGGCGTCGCGCATTTTCCGATTTTGCCGTTCGTTCTCGCATCCATCGTGACGCGCGGGTTGCGCTTCTATATCGTCGCGCTGCTGGTGATGAAATTCGGCGCGCCGATCCAGAAATTCGTCGAGAAATATCTCAACTGGGTCGCGCTCGGCTTGTTGCTGGTTATTGCTTTGGGGTTCTGGCTCGTGCTGCATTGAGGGACCATGCCGCATACCGATATCCGTCCAGGTTTGATCGGTAGGTTGCCGCCTGGGCTGCAGCCCTTTGCGCTGCTGGCGCGCTGGGATCGGCCTATCGGTACCTGGCTGTTGTTGCTGCCGGGCTGGTGGGCGCTGTGTCTCGCGCCGGGGCTGCCGCCGGTTGGCCTCATGGTCTGGTTCGGGCTCGGCGCGATCGCGATGCGTGGTGCAGGTTGCACCGTCAACGATATTCTCGACCGTGATCTCGATGCGCAGGTCGAGCGGACGCGGGGACGCCCGCTACCGAGCGGAGCGGTCACGCTGCGGCAGGCGTTGCTGTGGCTGACGCTGCAAACGGCGGTCGGCGCGCTGGTGCTGTTTCAGCTCTCGCCACTCGCGATTGGGCTGGGGATCTGTTCGCTGCTGCTGATCGGCAGCTATCCGTTGATGAAGCGTATTACATGGTGGCCGCAGCTCATGCTGGGGCTGACGTTCAATTGGGGCATACCGCTCGGTTATGCCGCGGCGACAGGCAGACTGACCTGGCCGGTACTATGGCTCTATGGCGCGGGCATTGCCTGGACACTGGTTTATGATACGATTTATGCACATCAGGACAAGCAGGACGATGCGCTGATCGGTGTCAAATCGACCGCACGTTTGTTCGGGGCGCAGTCGCGGCCGGTGTTGGCTGGATTTGCCGTGCTGATGCTGGCGCTGTTGCTGGCCGCCGGTGTGAGCGCCGGGCTGGGGTGGGGCTATTATGGCGGGCTGATCGCCGTGGCCGCGCATCTGATCTGGCAGCTTACAAGCTGGCAACCGGATGATCCGGCGGATTGCCTCAGCAAATTCCGCAGCAACCGCGATTGCGGCCTGTTGGTGTTGCTCGCCATTCTGCTGGGCAAGCTGACATGACAAACGCGCCAGGCATGGCCTGGCGCGTTCGGCTAACAAACTGCTGTCAATTTATTCGGCGGCGCTTTGCGCCATATCATCCGGTGAACGATAGTCCTTGAGACGCGTGGTGCGCAATGCGCGCACGCCGTGATTATCCATCAGCCTGACCCAGGATTTGAATTCTTCCTCGGAGATATTATAGCGGGCGCAGGCTTCTTCCGCCGTCAGCAGGCCGCTGCGGACACCTGCCACGACTTGCGCCTTGCGCCGCATGACCCAGCGCTTGGTATCGGGCGGCGGCAATTTATCGAGGGCCTGGGCACGGTCCGAGATCCGCACGATCTTGACTTCGCCACCCATCGGCTTTCCGCCATGTGCCGTCAATGCGGCGTTCGATTGCGACATGATTATAGCTCCTAAAAAATGAGCGCACTTGCAATATCCAGATCAGGCTAACGCGACCCGCTTAAAAAACAGCTAATCCGGCGTTTACGTTATTTTTCGAAGAT
>JBDHTV010000143.1:0-4699 GCA_039808825.1 Bdellovibrionales bacterium
ATCGCAGCGCGCGACGGATTGCCGCCGCTTGCGACGGTCGAGGCCAATGCCAAACGGCTCGATCCGGTCCTGCAGCCGCTCGGCATCGACAGCGCGAAACTGCTGCCGCTTTTTGCCGCGCCGCAGGACTGGCCCAAAGATGCGCCGGTGCTGACGGATAAATATGCGCCTGCTGATTTGCTTAACCGGATGCCCGCGTTGCCGCCGGATCCCGTGCCGGACAAAAAGAACTGATTAGGCGGCGGCCTTGAGTTTCGTCACAGCGGCGAGCATCGCTTCCGCGCTGGAGACCTCGAACTTGCCCGGCGCTTCGACCGCGACATGGCGCACGATGCCGTTCTCGACATAGAAGGCGCAACGCTGGCTGCGCGTGCCAAGCCCATAGCCACTGCCGTCCATCTCGACGCCGAGCGCCTTGGTCAGCACGCAATTGCCGTCGGGCAGCATGGTGACCTTGCCGTCGGCCTTGCCTGCTTTCGCCCAGGCATCCATGACGAACGGGTCATTGACCGCAAAACAGGCGATGACGATGCCCTGCGCCGCGAACGCGTCGGCTTGCGCGACGAAGCCGGGCAGATGCCGCGCGGTACAGGTCGGGGTGAAAGCACCAGGCACCGAAAACAGTACGACCTTTTTGTCGGCGAAGAACGCCTCGGTCGAAAAATCCTGCAAACCGCTCTCGGCCAGAACCTTGAGGGTCACGGCGGGAAACTTGTCTCCGGTCTTGATCATGGCGGCGCTCCTAGACAGGCAGGGAATGAAGAATGGTCTTGTACTATTTCCCCGCCGCTTTGTCCAATGCGTCCAGCACCGCGTCTTCCGTCAATAATTCGGGCAGGACGATACCCTGCGGCGCGCCGGGGCCATAAACCACATCGAACGGAATCCCCGCCCGGTTGAAGCTTTTGAGATAGGCGGCGATTTGCGGGTCGGGCCGGGTCCAGTCCGCCTGCATCGCCACCACCTTGCCGTCGAACAAGCGCGCCATGACCGGCGGCTGGTAGAGCACGAATTTCTTGTTGCTCTGACAGGTGATGCACCAGGTCGCTGTGACATCGACAAAGACGACCTGGCCGGAATCGACCAACGCGCCGATACGTTCCGGCGCGAAAGGCTGCCAATGCTGATCGCGCGGCGGGGGAAAGGCCTGGTCGGCCAGCACGCTGCCAAACCACAGCGCCGCCGCGACCAGACAGAGCGCCAGCACGCGCCGCAGCGTCATCATCCATTTGCCGGGACGCGGCATTTTGGTGGCAAGCATCGGCACGGCGGCGACGAGCAGATAAGGGGTCGCCATGCCGAGCCCCATGCCGGAGAAGATCGCCAGCGTGGCCGCATTGTCGCTGGCGAGCGCGAAGCCGACCGCTGTCCCGAGAAACGGTGCGGTGCAGGGCGTGGCGAGCAGCGCCGCGAACGCGCCGGTCAGGAAATCGCCGAGCAGCTTGGGCTGCCCGCTGGCATTGCCGAGCGCCTGATTGAGCTTATCGGGTAGCTTGATCTCGAAAAGCCCCCAGAGATTAGCCGCGAAAATCAGCAAGACCACGCCGAGGAACAGCAGAAAGGCCGGGTGCTGGAACTGGATGCCCCAGCCGATGCTGGCGCCGGCGTCGCGCAGCAGCAGCAGGACCGCCGCGATGAGCCAGAAGGAGCAGAGGATGCCGAAACTCGTCATCAAGAAACTGCGCCGCGCATCAGCATTTTCCTTGCCGCCGTGGCCCATGAATTTGAGGATCTTGAGCGAGAGCACCGGCAGCACGCACGGCATCAGGTTCAAAATCAGGCCGCCGAGAAAGGCAAACCACAACATGAGCCACAGGCTGGCCTGCATCGCATTCGGCGCGGTGGCGCGAGGGTCGATGAGCGGCGGCGGGGCCACAACGGGCGGCGTGACCAGGCTATTGTCCGGGTGCAGCGCGATTGGCATGCCGACGGGCGGCGGTATGCTGATATTGCCGTCCCAGCCCTTGTCGCCATCGACGAGCGTGACGGTCAGTTGCAGCGGCGCGGTGCGCGCGGTTGCGGCAAAAGGCGTCAGTTCGATAAGCCCGCTCTGCCGGTCTGGCTCCAGCGTGATATGCGGCGCCTTGAACAGATTGCCTTCTGCGCTTTCAAAAAAAGCGTCCGGCGCCTGCAACGCGGCGGGCGCGGTGAAATGCAGCGTAACCTTGCCATTCGCGTCCTGCTGCGCCGCACTGAGCGCGAGCTTGTCGTGCAACGGTACCTGCGCCTGCGCCGCTTCGATCAACGGCGCTTCCGCGCTCGGTGTGGCCGCGCCCGCTGGCACGGTGAGCTGCAGCGTGAAATCGCTCGGGATACATTGTTCAGCGCAGCTCAGGATGGTGAGTTTAGCCTGCAGCGGCAACGCGCCGCCGATCTGCTTCGGGGTGACGCTGAGCGGGAAAACGATATGATCCTGATAGCCGATGCTTTCAAGCCCGGCCACGCTATGCCGCTGCGGCGCCGGGAAATCAAAAGTGATTTGCGCGAGGTTGGGATTGTTGTCGGCGGGCCAGTCGAGCTGCGGCGGCGCCCCGGCATCGCCCGGCATGCGCCAATAGGTTTTCCAGCCCGGCGCGAGCTGCACTTCGAGCCCGAGCGGCACGGTGGCAAGATCGCCGGTGCCCGCCACGGCGCTGATGAGCCGCACGCGTAATTGCGGATTGCTCTGCCAGTCGCCCGCCGTGGCGCGCGCCGGGCCCGTGCCGAACAGCAGGCAGAGGAACAACACTGCCAACACAAAGCCTTTGGCCCGCGCCGCGCGCATGATATGGTTGGACAACAACATCACTGACAAACATCCTGCATAAATGTTAAAAAAGCACCCATGAGCTCATCCGCCCATCATGCAAAATCGGCCATGCAGCCGCAATGGCTCTCTGGCCAGCTGCTTGTCGCTATGCCGACCATGAGCGACCCGCGTTTCACGCGCAGCGTCATTTATATCTGTACCCATAGCGAGGACGGCGCAATGGGGCTGGTCATCAACCGGCTTTACGGCGCGCTCAATTTCGCGAGCCTGCTCGAGCAGCTCGATGTCAAACTCGCGCCGGAAGCGCCGGATATCGACGTGCATTTCGGCGGCCCGGTAGAGACCAGCCGCGGCTTCGTGCTGCACAGCACCGATTATGTCCGCGAAGGCACCGGCAAGGTGACGTCAGACGTCGCGCTGACCGCGACGGTCGATATCCTCAAGGACATGGCGACTGGCGCAGGGCCGCGGCATAGTCTGCTCGCGCTCGGCTATGCCGCCTGGTCGGGCGGCCAGCTCGAAAGCGAGTTGCAGCATAATGGCTGGCTGGTCGCGCCGTGCGACAACGATCTGTTGTTCGATAGCGGGCTCGAGACCAAGTGGGATCGCGCCGTCGCCAAGCTTGGCATCACGCCCGCCTTTTTTTCGGGCGAAGCTGGCCGGGCTTAAGCTTTCTCTGGCACAGTCTGCTGCTGCCGCGCCTCATAGAGCGCCACGGCGGCGGCGTTGGAGACGTTGAGGCTGCCGATCGCGCCCTGCGTCGGCAGATGGGCGAGCGCATCGCAGCGTTCGCGCGTCAGACGGCGCAGCCCGTCGCCTTCCGCGCCCAGCACCAGGGCCGTCGCCCCGCTCAGATCATGGTCATGCAGGGCTTTTGTGCCTTCCTCGGCGAGCCCAACGCACCAGAACCCGGCCTCGCGCAGCTGTTCGAGCGCGCGCGCGAGATTGACGACCGGCACCAGCGGCACATGTTCGAGCGCGCCGGAAGCCGATTTGGCCAGCGTGCCGGTCATGCCCGGCGCATGGCGCTCGGTCAGGATCACGCCCGCCGCGCCGAAGGCGGCCGCCGAGCGCAGCACAGCGCCGACATTGTGCGGGTCCGTCACCTGATCGAGCACAATCAGCAATTTCGGCTGCCGGGCGATCAATGCGGCGAGGTCAAGCTCGGGCAGGGGCGCGGCGTCGAGCGCAATGCCCTGATGGATCGCGCCGGGCAGCATGGCGTCGAGCAGCGGTCGTTCGGTGCGTTGCGGGGCGGGCCGGTTGAGTCCGGCGACCACGGCGGCGGCGATGGTCGGGGCGAATTCATTTTCGGCGGCGGCGGTCAGCCACAGCTGATGGCACTGCCGCTGTGGGTTAAGCCAGGCTTCGCGTACGGCGTGCATCCCATGCAGCAGCTGCCCGCGCCCGTGGCGCGGGGTAACCATAGGCTGGGCCGGTACGGCGGCTTTAGCTGTAACAACGGGCTTGGCATGCGGCTTGTCGGCCCGGAACGGCTTTTTGCCGCCTCTGTGGCTGGGCTTAAAGCCAGTGCTGCGCGGCTCATCGCGGTTATGATCCGGCTTGCCGGGGCGGGGTGCGAATTTTTGGCCTTTGCCGTGGGCCTTGTTGGCCGGTTTGCCCTCGGTTGCGGGCCGGCTGGGCCTGTTACCGGTTTTGCCGGCGGGCTTATGGGGCGGTTTGCTGGGTTTCGGCATGGTCTGTCCTGCAGAATTTGTCGGGCAGCCTAGGCGAAAGTGGCACGCCGCGCAAATGGCGCGTGGTCAAAAAAGACAAAACGACCAAAGAGTTGACAAAACGCCCGAAATTTCGTTACTGCAGCCCTTCCGGCGCATCACCGGCTGCCTTGCCAGGCAGAAAAGATGGAAGGGTGGCCGAGTGGTTAATGGCAGCAGACTGTAAATCTGCCCGCGCGAGCGTACGGCGGTTCGAATCCGCCCCCTTCCACCA
>JBDHTV010000144.1:0-4646 GCA_039808825.1 Bdellovibrionales bacterium
CTATCGGCACGATAATAAGGCCGCTCCTTGAAATGCTCCTGCCAATAGAGATTTTCATTATCCCAATGCACCATATGACTGGGCAATGCCTGCTCCACCGCCGCATTGCCAGCGCCGGTGTCGCTGATAGCCGCGTCCTTTGTGCACGAACTGCTGCCCGGTCAGTGCCACTTTATCATTGGCGAAGGCGGCTCCTGTTACACAGAGCCCGCCCAGAATGGCGGCGCTGAGGAATTTTCTGTGCATGATTTATCTTCTCCATGTGGTTACGGGTATTGCCGCGCGGGTCATGACTCGATCACGGCATCGCGATGCCGCCCGCCAAGCGCCGCCGCCACGCTGGCGACGAAAGCGCCGACAAGCATGGCAAAGAAGCTGTAAAGCGCGAGCAACATGCCGCCTTTCCGCAGATCGTCGGCGGTCTGCTTGGCCTTGTCGCGCGCCTGCTGCAGGCGGGTTAACGTATCCTGCACGCGCTGCTCCGCTTCAGCCCCCGCTATACCGGTCTGGGCCGTGACCAGTTGGGCAAGATAGGCGCGATCGGCGGCCAGCGCACCTTCATCCGCCAAACCGCGCGCGAGAATGCGGGCCACTTCATCGCGCTGCGCCGCGTCATGCGGTCCCGGCGTGGGGCCGCGCAAGAGGCGGTCAACCTCGTAAGGCGCTGGATTCAACGCGGCAGCCGGTCGTTCGGCGACCATGCCCTCGTCGTGCGCCGCGGCTCGCAACGTCATATCGTGACCGGCGCGCATAAAACCCGTCGCGATTGACGCGAGTAAACATAGGCTGAAGGCCGTGGCGAGGCACCAGCTCAACAAGCCGTGCGCCGTATCGCGGAAAAAAACCTCGTCTGCCGTCATATGTAAGATTTTACGCCGCAGACGGCCGGCCAGATAACCGCCCAGCGCCGCCGACAGCCATTGCCCGATAATCAGCCAGATGGCGGTCAGTGCGGTGAAAGCCGTTGCGGATATGCCCGCCCCGGCCCAGGGCGAAACTGCCGACAGGCCAAAACCCATCCCGAGCAGAAACAGCATGAAACTGGTCATCGCCATCACCACCGCCCCGGCAATGATCACAGTCCATGACAGGCTGCAGCCGTCGCGCTTGGTTGGCGGCACATCTGTGACCGGCAAATAATGCGTCGATTCCGCGATAATCGGCATGGCAGTCCTCTTCAATGATATGTGATGATTAAGGCAGGTGGGCCACGACGGTTAGTGGTGCCACATCAGCGCGATCAACAGGATGATCGGCAACGGTACGCCGAGTAAATAAAGCAGCAGACCGCGGCCAAATCCTAAACCTTCAGGCATCGTTGTTCTCCTTGCGTCGTGGGGGAGCATTCTACCGGCGACATGGTTTCCGCCTGCATTGACACTGGAAAATGTGCGATCAAGAAGCGATGCGTTGCTGTCTAAACCACATTTTGTCGGCATAAGAAAAGCAGGTTCAGCGCCCGCGCATGGGGCGCGCGTTGGTGAAGCCGTCGAGAAAAGCCCGGATGATGCCGCCCGTCATATCCTGCTGCCGCATATCGCGCTTCGGCATCAGCGACAGATCGCGCAATTGCTGCAGCCGCCGCATGGTTACGGCAACGATGATGCCGGTAATCAGCATGGCGATGGCCAGCACGATGACGAGCGCCACGCCTGGCAGCAATCCATAAAAGACGAGCAGATCATAGAGACCGAAGAGCAGTCCGGCGATGACCAGACAACACATGAACGCACCCAGGATGGTCAAGGCAACAAGCCCAACCAGACGCGTCAGGAAGTGCTGCAACAATTGCGTATCAATCACCGGGTGCTGCAAGGCAGCCCCGATGAGATTGGCAGCCAAGGCGGTTAACATCGCAGCACTTCCTTCGACGGCCACAGGGTTACCGCCGAACCAGCAGGCCAATGGTCAGACCGATGCCGAGCAGCACCGCGCCAGCCTGCAGCGGATTCTCCTTGATCTTGGTGCGGACCGCGCCGGTCAGATCGGCAACGTTCTGCTCTACGGTTTCAGCCACGTCATGCATCTGCTTGCCGGTGCGCCGCGCGATATCCTGGAGATCTTCCTGCACTGCGCCCGCCGTATCGCTGACGTCGTTTTTAACGCGGCGCGCGCCTTCCTTCACATCGTCGACGATCTTGCGGCCGTCGTTTGAAGCTTCGTCCTGCAACTTCGTAGCGGTCGATGAAAACATGTTATTCTCCTTTACCTGGTTATCCGAAGAGGCGTGGAAGGTTGCCGGTCTTGGCTTGCTGGTTATGCGGCAACGCTCTTGTCTTTTTTGAGTTACACGGTCGCGCATAACTTTGAGATAGGAAGGAAATCACGAAATATAAAAGCTGCGTCAGTCGAGTGCCGCCGCGAGACGCCAACCCGCTGTTTGTGGCGCAGTCCATTTCATGAATCATACGGCGCGTGCCAGCCGCACGCGCCGCTTCAATGAACGGGTCATTTCATGTGGGAATCTTGTCGTGGCAATAATCCGCCGATTTCAAGCGGCAGAGCGGCGTGAGCGGCTATAGGACGGCTGTTCGTTGCCGCTCTCGTCTTCGTCCTCATCCTCCGTTTCGCCCATCTGATCCACCGCCGCCTGGTTCACATGGTCCAGCGCCAGCTCGCTCAACGCGCTGTCCGTATCCTTTTCCTGATCCAGCGTTTCCTGCAGCAGATCCGCGGCATCGTCATGCCCCAGCAGCCGCGCCCACTCCACCAGCGTGCCATAGCGCGCCACTTCATAGTGCTCGACCGCCTGCGCCCCCGCCAACAACCCGACGGCGAGCGTGCATTTACACTCGGCATTCTGCATCAGCTCTTCGCCTTCCGCGAGGATGCCCTCTATCGCGGCGCATTTCTTCCCGGTCGCTTTCCGGCCGATGATTTCAAACACCTGCTCCAGCCGCTCAACCTGGCCTTGCGTTTCTTCGGCATGTTTTTCAAACACCTCGCTCAGCTCCGGCGTTTCCTTGCGCACCGCCCGCGCCAGCTTCGGCAAGGCCCGCAGGATCTTCTTTTCCGCGTAATAGATGTCGCGCAGCATATCCGTAAACAAATCTTCAAGGTCGGCGATAGCGGGCATGGCAGTCTCCTGTCGATCTCATGGGCCAGCACTCTTGAGGTGCGAGGCCCGTATGCAACAGCAGACCACGTAAAATTTCTATCCGGCCTTCACGATTGAAGCGCGGCGCATAGCGATACTAATTTCTTGTATTATGAGAGAACGTCTCATGCCATTTTGCGCAGGTTCACCAGCATATCGTTTTGCTAATTGAATAAGCTGCATAGGCCACATGATCGAAGTTCGCGCAGCGTGGTGGCGACCTTGCCATCTGGGCCCAAGAAGCGGTAGAGCGGCTCAACCCGTTCCTGAAGGCGGCAGAGCAGGAAAATCTGATTTATTGCAATAACATGGCATGACCAGCACGCACGCTTTGGTGCATTACTTTCAGCATTTTGCCGTATTATCTTGCTTCGAAGCATGTGTAAAATATAGAAAGTGCGCGGCGGATATGGCGGCGTCTTCTTCCGGACGAGGTTGTCTTGACTGAGTTTGTTGACCTGATACATCCCCTGGAGGCCACCGCTGATAAGCATCGGGACTTGCCGCCGCATGAGCTTGCCCGTAAGTTTACGCTGGATGAGGGCAAGACGCAGGGTGACTTCGAAGTCATCGCTGTTATTGATAAAAACAACCAGTTTCTTGGGGCTGGCACCAGCCATAAACCGGATTATGTCGGCATACCACCGGCTGCTGTGCCGCTCCTGCATGACCCTAAAGCCGAACTCGTGGTGCATCACAATCATCCGACCGGGCAACCGGCGGTTTTCAGCCCGCTTGATATCGGCGCCATCGGCGGGCACCGCGGTATCAAATGGCTGCTTATGCACACGGAGGACGGTTACGCTGCCATTCGCGCCAACGACCGGCTCTTTCAGCCCGAACCGAACGGTAAAGGCTTGCCGATTGACGGCTTAACAACCGCCTTCAAGGCAGGTGTGCAGATCGCTCAGTTGGCGATCTATCGTAAAAATCTTGCGATTGATGCAGACGATCTCGAACGGGCGGCGCCAGAGCTCGCGCTTCAGGCCTTGAAGCGAGTCGGCGCTATCGATTATCATACTTCCCTGAAACCGGTGGTCGGACCAGAATATGGAAATGAAATCGTCGCCCAAATCATCCGCGAATCCATCGCCAGCCCCGAACGTACCGGTGGCCTCGCCATCTGGGGCGGACAAGCGAGCGGCGCTCTATCTGGCCCACCCGGAGGAAACGCCGGAGATCAACGAAGCTCTGCCCTATCTGATCCATCCGCCATCCAGGCTAAGTTCGACTTCTTCCTGGATCTCCTTTCGCGACCAGACGCTGCTGCCACTGATCCAACAGCGACCGGACGACCCTCACTTACCGATGTTCCTGACGCAAGTGGAAAAGATTCTGGTTTGGCGAGCCAGCGTCCCGGCGGAAGACCGGTTCTGGAAAGCGGATTGAAGCCGCGTTTCCACAAGTAAATTTAATACTGCTTCACGGTGTGCCCTTAAGCCGTGCGGCCAGTAAAGATATCCGGGAAGTGTATATCGTTGTTGGCGAACTGGAGTGCGCCTTTCGCAGTGCGGTGCGGATGCGATACGTAATTGCGCAGGCTCAGCTG
>JBDHTV010000145.1:0-4465 GCA_039808825.1 Bdellovibrionales bacterium
GTCGCGGAGAAGAACAGCGTCTGGCGCAGCGGCGGCAATAGGGCGACGATCTTCTCGACATCCGGGATGAACCCCATATCGAGCATACGGTCGGCTTCGTCGATCACCAGAATCTTGATATCGTTGAGCAGGACACGGCCGCGGCCATGCAAATCCATCATGCGGCCCGGCGTGGCGATCAAAACATCCACGCCGCGGTCGAGCTTGCGGATCTGCTCGTCCATCGTCTCGCCGCCGATGAGCAGCGCCATGTTGAGCTTGTGATATTTGCCATAAGTCAGGAAATTCTCGGCGACCTGCGCCGCAAGCTCACGCGTCGGCGCGAGTACGAGCGAGCGCGGCATGCGCGCCTTGGCGCGGCCCTGCGCTAGAATTTCGATCATCGGCAAGGTAAAGCTCGCCGTCTTGCCGGTGCCGGTCTGGGCACAGCCCAGCACATCGCGGCCCATCAAGATATAAGGGATGGCCTGCGCCTGAATCGGCGTCGGCGTGGTATAGCCCTTCTCCGTAACGGCACGCACAATATCGGCGTTCAGGCCAAGAGCGGAAAATTCTTCGCTGGATGGTGCGGCGGCACTGGCGGCTTCGGGCGCACCGGGTTCTGATACTAACGCTTCTTCGCTCACGACTTTACTGTCTTATCTGCTGTCATAGCTATTTCTTGTGGTTGCGGCTTTCGGTTCGCCGCCATCGCTCAACCGGCCTTTGTTTGCCCGGCTTTCGCTTGATTGTGCGGCGTGATAGCACATATTGCTCGTGGCATAATAGCAAATTATCAATTTCAGGCCTATCAGGCTGGTTTTACAAGGTTTTTACATGTCTGCCATCGTCCTGCTCCCCGGCCTGCTTTGCGATGGCGCGCTCTGGCAAGCCCAGAAAGCCGCGCTTACCCTCCGGCATGAGGTGCTCATACCCACGCTCGACAACCATGACAGCATCGCAGCGCTCGCTGCCGGCGTGCTGGCGCAGGCTCCGGCCCAGTTCGCGCTCGCCGGGCTTTCCATGGGCGGCTATGTCGCGATGGAAATCATGCGGCAAGCGCCGGAACGCGTTATTCGCCTTGCGCTCTTCGACACCTCCGCCCGCCCTGATACGCCCGAACAGCGCGAGCGACGGCAGGGACTGATCCGACTCTCGCGCATGGGCAAGTTCAAAGGGGTGACCCCGCGTCTGATGCCGCAGCTTATCCACCCCGATCGGCTTGAAGACCCGCATGTCACCGGCACGATCCAGGCGATGGGCCAGCGCATCGGGCAGACAGGTTTTGAACGGCAGCAGACGGCGATTTTAGGACGTATCGACAGCCGCCCGCATCTACCCGCTATTCAATGCCCTACGCTCGTGGCTGTAGGTGTTGAAGACCAGCTGACGCCGCTTGAAATCGCGCACGAGATTGCGGGGCTCATTCCGCATGCCAAGCTCACGACCATCGCCCATTGCGGGCATTTGCCGCCGCTGGAGCAGCCGGAGCAAACCACCCGGCTCCTGCAAGGTTGGCTGCATGACTAATGGCGGCTAAATCTCGACGCGCGTTCCCAGTTCCAGCACACGATCGGTCGGCACGCGGAAATAGCTCGTCGCATTTTCGGCCATCCCCGCCAAGCTGATAAAAAGGCGGCTTTCCACCGGTCCCAGGCCCGGAAAATGCGAGGTCACGATCGTTTCGCGACTCAGGAAGTAGGAAATGGCCTTGATATCGATATCCCAGCCGTCGAGCGCCAACAGCGCCAGCGCCTGCGGCACGTCCGGCTGATCCATAAAGCCGTAATGGGCCACTACGGCGTAAAAATTCCGGCCCATATCCTTGACCTCAAGCCGATCGCCCACCCCGACCCAGGGCACATCGCGCACCTTGATGCGCAGCACAATGACACGTTCATGCACGATCTTGTTGTGCCGCAGATTATGCAGGAGCGCCTTGGGCACGCGCGTGACATCGGTCGTCATGAACACGGCTGTGCCCATAACCCTTGGCACATTCTTGTTCAAGCTGACCAGGAAATCTTCCATCGACAAGGCGTCACGATAAATCTTGTCGAACATAATGTTGCGGCCGCGCCGCCAGGTCTGGATGACACCAAAAATCAGAAAGGCAATGGTCAGCGGGAACCAACCGCCCTCAAAGACTTTGATCGCCGTGGAGGAGAAGAACAGCAGATCAAGTGCGAACATCGCGGTGAAGAGCGCGATACTGGGCCAACGCGGCCAGCGCCACATGGAAATCGCGACATAAGAGACCAACACCGTGTCCATCATCACGACACCGGTGACGGCGACGCCATAAGCATTGGCAAGACGCTCCGAACTGCCAAAAATGATAACGAGCATAATGACGCCGATCATGGCGAGCCAGTTCATGCGCGGTACATAGATTTGGCCGATCTCATCGGCTGACGTGTGCATAATGCGCATGCGCGGCAGATAGCCGAGCGAAACCGCTTGTTGCGTCATAGAGAAGAGCCCGGAGATCACGGCCTGCGAAGCGATGATCGTGGCAAAAGCCGACAGCACGACGAGCGGATAGAGCGCCCACTCCGGCGCCATTTCAAAGAAGACATTCTCAATCCGCTCGGGATGCTCAAGCAGCATCGCGCCCTGGCCGAAATAATTGAGAATGAGCGCGGGCAACACGATTCCAAACCAGTCCAGCCTGATCGGTCGCGGGCCGAAATGGCCCATATCGGCGTAGAGCGCCTCGCCGCCGGTGACGGAGAGCACGACGAAACCGAGGACGATCATGGCCTTGCCGGGGTCTTCAAGCAGAACATTCGCGGCATAGGCAGGATTGATTGCTAGCAGAACCTGCGGATGCGTGATGATGTGCGTAAGCCCCATGAACGCTAGACAGGAAAACCATACCAGCATAATGGGGCCAAACCAGACGCCGACTTTTTGCGTGCCGCGTTTTTGGATGACGAACAAGCCGATGAGGATGGCGAGCGTACCCGGCACGATATAATGATCGAAGGCCGTCGTCGCGGTCTTTAAGCCTTCCATCGCGCTCAAAACCGAAATGGCAGGCGTAATCAGGCTGTCGCCACAAAAGAGCGCGAAGCCTAATACCGATAATGTGGTGAAAATCCAACGACGGCGCGATGTTTTCTTCAGGCCGCGCGAAGCCAGGGCCCCCAGCGCCATGACACCGCCTTCGCCATTATTATCGGCCCGCATGATGATGATGACGTATTTAAGCGTGACCGCGATCATCAATGACCAGAAAATCAACGAAAGCGCGCCGAAAACATGCCCATTCGTAATGGTCAGGCTGTTGCTTCCGGTCAAGATGAGCTTCAAAGCGTAAAGCGGGCTGGTTCCGATATCGCCATAAACCACGCCCAAGGCACCCAGCAGCAAACTAAAATTCAAACTTTGTTTGCCGTTTTGAGGAACTGACATAAGATTTTCCGTAACGGTTTCCGATGCGCGGAGTTATAACGCAGCCGCACAAACTTGATATATCATTGTATACCGATTTAGTTTCATGAAATTTAACCATAATTTGCTGCGGCGCAAAAGACTTGCTTTTCCAATTTGGGTCAGTATATTCCGCGCACGACCGGGCGGCTTTGCTACCCGGCCTTTATGTTTTTGCGTGCATGCGCATGCTTTTCCATAACCCCTTGCTGGCGCCTGGTGCGTCGGCGTGGTTCGTGCGGCTGATGCTTTGAAGGCGGTCTTCAACCAGCGGCGAACCGATAACCGTAAGGGAGTGCATTTTTATGCCTTACTACGAGTCTGTCTTCATTGCGCGTCAGGATTTGACGTCGGCGCAGGTTGACGCCATGGCGGCTGAGTTCGCCGAAATCGTCCGTAAAAACGGTGGTCAGGTCACCAAGACCGAACCCTGGGGTCTGCGCACCCTTGCCTATCGGATCAAGAAGAACCGCAAGGGCCACTATGTGTTGTTCAACCTCGACGCCCCGGCAGCCGCCGTGCTCGAGCTGGAACGCAACATGCGTCTCAACGAAGACGTGCTGCGCTTCCTGACCGTCAAGGTCGAAGAGCTGGAAGCCGGTCCTTCCGCCATCCTGCGTCGCGACGAGCGCGACGAGCAGCGCGGCGACCGGCCTGAACGCGGCTTTGGCGGCCCGCGCCGCGACGGTTCCGGCCGTCCGCCGCGTCATACCGAATCCACCGAATATGAGGAGCAACGCGCATGAGCACCGAAACCGAACAGGCCGCCGCCGGCGGCACCCAGCGCCGCACTTTCTTCCGTCGCCGCAAGAGCTGCCCCTTCAGCAGCAAGGGCGCGCCGAAGATCGATTATAAGAATCCCAAGTTGTTGGGCCGCTTCATCTCCGAGCGCGGCAAGATCGTGCCGAGCCGCATCTCCGCCGTCTCGGTCAAGAAGCAACGCGAACTCGCGATCGCCATCAAGCGCGCGCGCGAACTGGCCTTGCTGCCCTATTGCGACAAGAAGGCTGGCGCTTAAGCGTCAGACAACGCCGCATGGTGAAGCAAACCG